>JAAVYC010000254.1 GCA_022790905.1 Lachnospiraceae bacterium
GATTGAGACATGGGATTATGAAGATTTAAAAGATATGGTGGATATGGATGCAATCGATGCATTTAGAAAGGGAGCATTGAATCCAAATCATCCATGCCAGATGGGTTCCGCACAGAATCCGGACATTTTCTTCCAGACAAGAGAGTCCTGTAATTCCACATACGATGCAATGCCAGCAATCGTTCAGAAATACATGGACAAAGTAAATGAAAAACTTGGTACAGATTATAAATTATTTAACTATTATGGTGCTGCCGATGCAGAAAAGATCATCGTTGCTATGGGATCTGTCTGTGATACTATTGACGAGACAATCGACTATTTGATGGCCAGAGGTGAAAAAGTCGGTGTTGTAAAAGTACGTTTATACAGACCATTCTGCAAAGAAGCATTAATTAAAGTGATTCCGGATACTGTAAAATCTATCGCAGTATTAGATAGAACAAAAGAGCCAGGTTCTCTCGGAGAGCCGTTATACCTAGATGTTGTTGCAGCTTTAAGAGGCAGCAAGTTTGAGTCTTGCAAGATTACAAGCGGACGCTACGGTTTAGGTTCTAAAGACACAACACCTGGACAGGTTATCGCTGTATACAACAATACAGATAAAGAGAGATTTACAATTGGTATCACAGATGACGTTACAAATCTTTCTCTGGAAGTAAAAGAGGATCCTGTAACAACACCGGAAGGAACGATCAACTGTAAATTCTGGGGACTTGGTGCTGACGGTACCGTTGGTGCGAACAAGAACTCCATTAAAATTATCGGTGACAACACAGACATGTATGCGCAGGCATATTTTGACTATGACTCTAAGAAATCCGGCGGTGTGACAATGTCCCATCTGCGTTTTGGTAAGAAAGCAATTAAATCTACTTATTTAATCAAACAGGCAGATTTCGTTGCATGTCATAATCCATCCTATGTTCGCAAATACAACATGGTTCAGGAATTAGTACCAGGTGGAAAATTCTTATTGAACTGTTCTTGGACGCCGGAGGAATTAGAAGAGCATTTACCGGGACAGGTAAAAAGATATATCGCTGAAAATGATATTCAGTTCTATATCATTGACGGTATTAAAATTGGTAAGGAAATTGGTTTGGGCGGACGTATCAATACTGTTCTCCAGTCTGCATTCTTTAAACTGGCAGGTATTTTGGACGAAGCAAAAGGTATCGAGCTCATGAAAGCAGCTGCGAAAGCTACTTATGGCAAAAAGGGTGACAAGATCGTACAGATGAATTATGATGCAATCGATGCTGGAGCAACAGGCGTTGTAAAAGTGGATGTTCCTGCAAGCTGGAAAGATGCAAAAGACGAGAGCTTTGCACAGGTTGCAGCAGGAAATAGAAAAGACGTTGTAGATTTCGTCAACAATATTCAAATTCCTGTTAATGGTCAGGAAGGTAACAACATTCCTGTATCCGTAGTAAAAGAGTACGAGCATGGTCAGACACCGTCTGGTGCAGCTGCATTTGAAAAACGCGGTATTGCAGTTGATGTTCCTGTATGGAATTCCGCAAACTGTATCCAGTGTAATATCTGTTCTTATGTATGTCCTCATGCCGTTATTCGTCCTGTAGCCATGACGGAAGAAGAGGCTGCAAAAGTTCCGGAAGGAATGCAGGTAAAAGATATGAATGGTATGCCAGGATACAAATTTGCTATCACGGTTTCTGCTCTTGACTGTACAGGATGTGGTTCTTGTGCGAATGTATGTCCTGGAATGAAAGGTGAAAAAGCAATCACAATGCAGAATTGTGAAGAGAATGTTGGAGAGCAGAAATTCTTCGATTATGGTTTGACGGTATCTAAGAAACCAGAAGTTGTAGAGAAATTTAAAGAGACAACCGTAAAAGGATCTCAGTTTAAACAGCCATTGCTTGAGTTCTCAGGAGCTTGTGGTGGATGTGGTGAGACACCTTATGCGAAATTGATCACACAGTTGTTTGGTGAGAGAATGTACATTGCAAATGCAACAGGATGTTCCTCTATCTGGGGCAACTCCTCACCCTCC
>JAAVYC010000219.1 GCA_022790905.1 Lachnospiraceae bacterium
ATACGGTCATATGCGGATAAAGCGCATAGTTTTGAAATACCATAGCAATATCACGGTCTTTTGGCTCCACGTCATTCATTCTTTTTCCATCAATAAAAAAATCCCCGCTGGAGATATCCTCCAATCCCGCGATCATACGCAATGTGGTGGATTTTCCGCAGCCAGACGGCCCTACAAAAATAATAAATTCTTTATCTTCAATTTCCAAATTAAAATTTTTCACTGCCTCAAATCCATTTGGATAGCGTTTTCCAATTCCTTTTAATGATAAGTTTGCCATTTCCTCTCTCCTGTCTTTTTCTGATATAGAATTAGGATAATAAAATCCCCGCATTTTTACTATGCGAGGATTTCACAAATTTTTTATCTATTTTTGTCCTGATTTTCAATTCGATGATTTCTTTCGTCATCTCGACGATTCTATCACTGTTTTTTATACAGATCGACGAATCCTATTGTTTTCCCGTTGTCCCAAAACCACCACGATTTTTATTTCCAAGCGTCTCTGTCTCATCAAAAGAGATGACTTCCATATTTTTAAAAATACGGAACTGACAAATTCTGTCATTTTGTGCGATAACGGTATCTCTCGTGGCATAGACTGGCATTCTCCACATATCTTCATCTCCACAGTAAGTACAGTCCACAATACCACAGCTATTTGTTTGAAGGATTCCATAGTTCTTAAATGTAGAACTTCTCGGCACGATATGCGCCTCATATCCCTCTGGCAGCTCCATTGCCACGCCGAGCGGAATCAACTGATACTCCCCGGCTTTTAATTCCACCGTTTCCGCCGCCCTCAAATCAATCCAATCGGACTTTCCATCCACATATTCTAGTTTATCTATTTTATCTGTAAAGTATTTAATCTTAATCTTTGGCATGTTGTCTCCTATTCACAGTGAAGTACCACTTCCCCGGTTTCTTTTGATCTCCTTACATCAATGACCCTCTGATTTGCACTTCCTCTCCAGTAAAGTTTTGGATCCGCTTGCTCTAAAACAAACTCACCATCTACGAGTATATCAATAAAATCTATGATTTCCAAATCGCAGATACTCTCCCAGGTAAAACCTGTGTACATCCAAATTGTCTTATCCGGAAACTTTTCGCGTACTTCTCCTACTAGCTTTAGCACGTCTTTGCGATTTCCTGCATATAGCGGATCTCCTCCGCTCAAAGTCAGTCCGGAAATATAGTCTCTTTCCAATTCTTCAAACAGTTCTTTCTTTGCCTCTTCCTCGAACAACAGACCGCCATTCGGATCCCAAGTAATCGGATTATGGCAAGACTCACAACAGTGGTCACATCCAGACACCCACAGGACCACCCGCAGACCGTCTCCATTCAACATATCGTCCTTTGTAATGTTATGGTAACGCATTCTTCCTCCTACATGCTCTTTCTTTCTGATATTTCTGCCATCTTCGCGTCGTTTAGTCTTGTATCTCCTTTCACTCTGGAATAAGATAGATAGCCATTCATACGCTCAATCTTTGTCAAATTACGGCTGCCACATTTTGGACATACATCCATTTCCAGTTCCTGATGTCCACAGTCGTCGCAGTATGCCAAAGAAAGATTCACGCCCTCATAAAATCCCATTTCCATGGCGCGACGAACCAGTGTCTTCACTGCTTCTTTGTTGTAATTAATCGGATATTTCACATACTGAATTTTCCCGCCATTGCTAAGCTCCCAGAAGCGATATTCCAGGTCCTGCTTTTGGATCGGTGTGATATCTTCTGTCACATGACAGTGAAATCCATTGCTGACATACTCTCTGTCAGAGACATTTTCCACAATTCCATATTTCCTTCGGAATTGTTTTACCTGCAGACCGCAGAGATTTTCCGCCGGCGTCGCATAGATCGCATAGAGATTTCCATCCTGTTCTTTGAACTCATTGATCCTTTTATTGATATGTTCCAACACTTCGATGGCAAACTGACCGTCCTCCACCAGCGATTTTTTATTATACAACTGTTGTAATTCATTAAACGCAGTAATTCCAAAAGAAGCCGTCGCCGTCTTAAGAAGCGGCTTGATCTTGTCATTATAATTCAGATTTCCGCCATAAAAGCCACCCTCACAATATGCCAAAGGATTTGTGGAAGCGCGCATCTCACCGAGATAGGCATAAGTACGAATGTGAATCTGACGAATCAGCTCCAAATAATAATCCAAGACCTCATAAAAATCCTTACTCTCATGTCTTGCCTTTGCCAAAATCATTGGTAAGTGCAGACTGACAACTCCGATATTAAAACGTCCCACAAAACGAGGCCTGTCATTTTCATCTTTCGGATACATGCCGCCCTCCACATACCACGGAGATAAAAACGCACGACATCCCATCGGACTTATGATCTCACCGTACTGTTTGTACATAGAAGCGATATAACCCTTTCCAGTCAAACTCAGCCAGTCTGGATACATGGTATTCCTAGAACACTCAATTCCAGCCTCAAAGACATCCTCTAACTCCTTTCCCGGACCGTGTAGGTTTTCATCATATAAGAAAACTAGTTTCGGGAATAGAACCGGTTTTTTGCACTCTTTCTTTCCCTGTCCGTTCTGACGCACGTTCAGCATGGCGATCGAACACATTTTTTCAAACTGTTTTTTGCCTGTCCCAAACGTCATTGTAATAAACGGATAATCTCCACGGCTAGAGGACACGGAATTAAATTTATATTCCCACCCCTGAACACCCTGCTCAAAATCTCTTTTGATATCCTTTAATGTCTCCTCCTCGGCACGCTCCTTGCTCAAGCCTAAATCCATATATTTTTTTCTATATTTTTGATACGATTTTTGCGCATAAGGTTCTAAAATCTTTTCCACACACGGCACCGTAAAACCGCCGTACTGTTGACTCGCCGCACTCAATACAATGTCTCCGATCACGTCAAACGCCACATCCAATGTTTTTGGCTCATTATACCAGAGATTTCCCATCTCAAAA
>JAAVYC010000220.1 GCA_022790905.1 Lachnospiraceae bacterium
AAGTTTTCAGCCATTTCTTTAATCACAAGTTCTATTTCTTTCCCTTTGGTGCAATCATGGTGACATCTACATTTTTTGGAGGTACGATACATCCAAAGTGAATATTAAATCCATGAGCAAACATCAACATATTGCCTTCTTCCAAGTTAGGCTCGATATCACTCTTATATAAATCTGCTTGTTTTTCATCATTGATCAGTATCATAATGATATCTGCTTGTTTTGCAGCTTCTGCCGCTGTATATACTTCAAATCCCTGAGCTTCTGCCTTTGCCCATGATCTAGAACCTTCATAAAGACCAATAATCACATTGCATCCAGATTCCTTTGCATTCAATGCATGTGCATGTCCCTGACTTCCATAGCCGATTACTGCGATGGTTTTTCCCTCTAATAATGAAAGGTTACAATCTTCCTGATAATAAATTTTCGCTGACATCCTTATTTCCTCCTAAGTCATTTATAATGTTAATCAAAATATGCAACATCATCGGAACCTCTGGTGAGCCCGGTAAGCCCTGTTCTCGCCAATTCCAAAATCTCATATCCCTGTAATAAATCCAAAAAGGCATCCAGCTTCTCCTGTTTTCCGGTCAATTCAATGACCATCGAATCGTGAGTCACATCTACAACCTTTCCGTGGAAAATCTCTGTGACATTCAAAATTGCCTGACGATCCGTATCTTTTGCACGAATCTTTACCATAATCAATTCTCTTGTCACCGAATTATTTGGTTCCAACTTCTTAATATCCAGAACATCTTCCAGCTTCGCGAGCTGTTTTTCAATCTGTTCTAGCACCAGTTCCTCTCCGCTCGCCACAATCGTAATCCTGGTAAATCTTGGATCTGCGGTTACACCGGGCGAGAAACTATCAATGTTATATCTTCGGCGGCTAAACAATCCCGATATACGACTTAACACACCGGAAGTGTTCTCCACTAAAATAGATAATACTTGTCTTTTCATTAGAAAATCTTCCTTTTCCTCACACTTTCACACTACACACATTTTAGCACAAGAAAGTATTTTGTCAATGTCAAAAAGCGAATTTTACGATCAGGCCCAAAATGAGCAGATGAACTGGATAGAACACATAGAACACATACTTTAAGTTCCATCCCCTTGTTCCGTTGTATTTATAGATTGGAATAAAGGCAAGAGGGGCCGTAATTTCCCAGGCAAAACTGATACATCCAAAAGCCGTCTGCACTTTTTTATTACTCCTTAAAAAATACAATCCCGCAATCGCAAAGACCCCAAAGCCAGCGTAATCGGTCCTCATCCATTCTGCTAGACCAATTCCTGCAATCACAGTGAGGATCTGCAGCAATTTTTTCAATCCTTCTGCAATTTCTTCTCTCTCTTCTATATATCGGATTCCCGTTATGACCAAAAGTCCAATCCAGAGTGTAAAATAGACATTCTGCGAATACCAGCAAAAAGCTTTTCCATAGACTGCAAAATCAAAGGGAATCTCCGAGAGAAAACTAAACAAAAATAATCTGATAAAATATTTTCTCCAGTCTCTGGTATGCAAAAAGCCTTCGATCAAAAGAAAACAAAAGATCGGAAATGCGAGTCTTCCTATAGAACGGAAAATGCGATCAATCATCTGCCATTTATTATAAGCATGAAGAGCCGCGATATCTGCTGAAAGTACGCTCTGACCCGACACTTTAACCAGAATTCCTCTTTCTAGGATAACAGCACCAATATGATCAATCAGCATGGTTATAATCGCAATCATCTTCAATGTGGAACCACTCCAGCCTCTTTTTTCTTCCATAAAATAATCCTCTCTAAAAAAGACTTACAATGCATGTAAAAGTGTCACATCGGAGTTTACTTCTTAATCTTACCGCTCAACTTCGCTTTGCTCCATGTGCTATACAGCTTTTCTTTGCCTGATTTCTTGTAACTGCGTATTTTTATATAATATTTCTTACCTGTCTTCAACTTCTTGAACGTGTAAGAGGTCTTAGTCAGCGTCTTAGATTTCACATTCTTTTTAAATTTCTTGTCTGTGCTAATCTGTACCTGATACCCTGACGCCCTCTTATCTTTTACCCATTTCACGGTCATTTTCCTGCCTTTTGCCGTCTTTGCCGACTTCACCGACGGCTTCTTAGGGCTTACTTTGACCGTTACTTTCTTTGTCGCGCTTCCCGCCTTGACGGTTATGACGGCAACTCCCGTATTTTTGACGGTTACCTTCCCGGTCTTTTTGTCCACAGCGGCAATCTTAGGTTTCGAGCTTGTGAACGTCATTTTCCCTTTCGAAGAGGCATTGATTTTGAATGGCCTAACGCCGTAGGCAACTTTATATACCGTCTTCTTACAGGTGATTGTAATCTTGGAATCCGACGGTTCTTTTGCTTTTACAATTGTAAAGTTGACTGTCTTGCTTCCAATATAATTTCCTTTGCCTGTCACTGTCACCGCAGCAGTTCCCACATTAATATTGTTACTGTAAGAAACCGTGTAATCGGTATTTAAGGTCAATATGTTTCCACCCAACTTCACGGTTACAGATGGGGTTTTGGCGGTTCCATCGTAAGTGTAATCGGTCTGCGACAATGTGATTTCTGATTTGGAGATATCCGCTTTTTTGTTATCCTCCTGGGATGGATCATCTCCTGGAATCAACAGAAATGTAAAGTCATTATTCTTTGCATACGTTTCTGCTACTGAACCACTTGCACCACAAATGATAAAATCGGGTGTTTTCTCATCAGTCCCTTCTTTTGAATAATAACCTAATGCAAAATCGCCGATACTCGTTACACTGGATGGAATTGTCACGCCCGTTAAATTAACGCAACCATAAAACGCAGAATTTCCAATATTCGTTATACCGGACGGAATTGAAACACTCGTCAAACTGCGGCAGTACAAAAATGCTCTCTCTCCGATACGCGTTACATTCTTCCCCGCAATCTCCGCTGGAATCTCAACACTTTCGCTGCTTCCCGTATATTTTTTAATCGCCACGCTTCCGTCTTCAAGATCTTCATATTCGAAATCACCTTCCGTCGCAGCCCCTGCAGCCCTCACCTCCAAACCATAATGCGGTGCACATGACAAAACCAATGCCATTGCCAATACACCCGCCAACAGTCTCTTCCATCTCCTCATTCTTTTTCCTCCTTCCCCTGGTTCGCTCCGCTTTTACGCAAAATATTTTTTAGGTAGCACACCTATATCGTTCCTGATACTCTTGGGATATATTTTAACATACAGCAGCGGCAATGACAATCTTTAACAGATATACAATAAGGCAGGGAACTAACACCCTGCCTTTGCCTATATCCTTTTAAAGATTATAGTTTCCGCTGATCGCTCAAAATCAACGAAAATCCTTAAAAATACATTACTTTTTTAAAACTTACCCGCCTTAGCAGCTTCCTCGATCAAAACTGCAACTGCAACAGTAGCACCAACCATTGGGTTATTGCCCATTCCGATCAATCCCATCATCTCTACGTGAGCTGGTACGGAGGAAGAACCTGCGAACTGTGCATCAGAATGCATACGTCCCATAGTATC
>JAAVYC010000221.1 GCA_022790905.1 Lachnospiraceae bacterium
ATTAGATTCTCCTCTTTCACTTCCATGTCCTACCTCCTAGATATCCAATTCCGCATCGCTAGCATGTTCATAGATAAATGCACGCCTTGGCAAAACATCAGAACCCATCAGCATTTCTGTGACATCAGATGCCATTCTCCCATCTTCGATTACCACCTGTTTTAACATTCTGGTATCAGGATCTAGCGTTGTCTCCCAGAGCTGCTGCGCATCCATTTCACCAAGTCCTTTGTATCTTTGCAGCGTAAACGTCCCTTTCTGTCTCTTCCTGTACTTTTCAAGCGCCACATCATCATAGAGGTACTCCTCCTCCCCTTTTGAAGGCATCGCTTTATAGAGCGGCGGCATTGCAAGATAGACATGTCCCTCTAAAATCAGTTCCGGCATAAAACGATAAAACAGCGTCAAAAGCAGCGTGGAAATATGCGCCCCATCCACATCGGCATCCGCCATAATAATAATCTTATCGTATCTCAATTTACTGATATCAAAATCATTTCCATACCCTTCCGAAAATCCACATCCAAAAGCATTAATCATGGTCTTGATTTCTGCATTGGCAAGAACTTTATCAATCGTTGCCTTTTCCACATTCAAAATCTTACCGCGAATCGGCAAGATTGCCTGATAATTGCGGT
This sequence comes from Lachnospiraceae bacterium, assembly GCA_022790905.1. Taxonomy (GTDB): domain Bacteria; phylum Bacillota; class Clostridia; order Lachnospirales; family Lachnospiraceae; genus Maccoyibacter. Next base: position 639 of record JAAVYC010000221.1, read on the forward strand.
CTCTCGCCGTCTTTGCGGAACCGCCTGCGGAATCTCCCTCCACAATAAAAATCTCACACAAAGAGGCATCTCTGCTCTCACAGTTTGCCAGCTTTCCATTGGAGTCAAACGAAAATTTCTGCTTGGTCAAAAGATTGGTCCTTGCTTTCTCCTCCGTTTTGCGGATTTTCGCCGCACGCTCTGCACAGGAGATCACTGCTTTTAGATCTTCTAGGTTTTTGTCAAAATAGAGCTGTATCTCATCTCCTGTAATCTTTGACGCCGCGCGCGCCGCATCTTGGTTGTCCAATTTCGTTTTTGTCTGCCCCTCAAAACGAGGATCCGGATGTTTGATCGTGATCACTGCCGTCATACCGTTGCGCACATCGGCCCCTGTAAAGTTCGCATCTTTTTCTTTTAAAATTCCAAGTTCTCTTGCATACTGATTCAGTACACTCGTCATCACCGTCTTAAATCCCGTGATGTGAGTGCCCCCTTCTGCATTGTAAATATTATTGCAAAATCCCAGGATGTTTTCATGAAATTCTGTCGTGTATTGAAACGCCGCCTCCACGGTAATTCCTTCCATTTCTCCTGTAAAATAAATGACTTCGTGAAGCGTATCACATTTTTTATTTAAATCTTTTACAAAACCGACAATTCCCTCTTCCTCATGAAAGACGATGTGTTCCGTTCCCTCCATACGCTTGTCTTCATAGATAATCGTCAATTCTGGATTCAGATAAGCGGTTTCATGCAGACGGCTTTTTACATCGTCCTCTTTGAATCTGGTCTTCTCAAAGATCTCTGGATCGGGCAAAAAATTGATTTTCGTTCCTGTCTTCTTCGTTTTACCGATCACGGGAAGAAGCCCGTTTTCCAATTCCAGTACCGGAATTCCCCTCTCGTATCGGTCGTGATGAATTGCTCCCTCCCTAAAAATCTCTACATCTAGATACACAGAAAGTGCGTTGACCACAGAAGAACCTACACCGTGCAGACCGCCGCTCGTCTTATACGCTGTATCGTCAAATTTTCCTCCCGCATGCAGCGTTGTAAAGACGAGTCTCGCCGCTGGCATTCCTTTTTCGTGCATTCCCACCGGAACACCACGGCCATTGTCCTCCACTGTACAAGATCCATCTGCTTCTAATGTCACAGAGATCGTATCACAGTTACCGGCTAGATGTTCATCCACTGCATTATCTACAATCTCATATATTAAATGATTTAAGCCTTTTCTCGTCACACTGCCGATATACATTCCCGGCCGTTTTCTGACTGCCTCTAATCCCTCTAATACGGAAATATTCCCGGCATCATATGTTGCTTTCTCTGCCATTTCTCACACTTTCCTTTCCCTATGCGGTGCACTGATCTACTCATATGCACTAGCTGATTCCCATATTCAGACAGTATAGCACAGCTAGTTTGGGATTTTCAATATAAAAAAAGCGCACGTCAAGACGCACACTCGCACCAAAACACGATTGCGCCAGCTGCCATTTTCCTTATGCGCACAGCGCACTTTTCTATTTTACTCTCTCTAAAGGGGATGTTCAAAGAAAAAGACAAATCCAAAAGAAAAAAGAGATCGTTGTGATCTCGTCGGTTGTGTGATATAATCTTGACGTTGCTGATAGCGATAAATTCCGATTCGTCTATCTCAAAACTGAGTAAGTATCCAGAACCCAACAGCGGTAAACCTATCACAGGTTTACCGCTATTTTTTGTAATTCAGATAATCCCTCACCATACATGCTACTTTAAATTTTATGGCATCCTCAAATTTTCGCACATCAAGTCCAACCGCCTTTTCAATCCGCTCTAACCGATAGACCAATGTATTTCTGTGAAGATACATCTGTCTTGCTGTCTCAGAAATATTCAGGTTATTGTCAAAAAATCTCTGTGCCGCAAAAAAATCTTCCTCATTCAATAACTCCTCTTTTCCCGCAAAAATTTCCTCCACAAATTTCTCACAGAGATCCTCCGGCATGCGATAGATCAACCTTCCGATTCCCAACCTGTCGAACGAAAAAATCGAATTTTGTCCATAAAAAATTTTGCCGACCTCCAACGCCATCTGTGCCTCCCCATAGGAACGCGGTAACTCCAAAAGGCTCTTCGCCTTTCTTCCATATCCAATCGAAATCTGCTGCATCGCCTCAGATTGTACATTGTCGGAAATCATTCTCGCAAGGCTTTCTAATTCTTCTAAATGCTCCATCTCCTGTGTATCTTTTACCAAAACAATTCCCTGTTCCCCCATCTCAATCACAAAGTCCTGTTCGCGATTTAAACAGAGATTTCGCAGTGTCTCTATACAGGCCGGATCTCTTTTTTTTGCAGCCCGAATCACATAGACCACCCACTCGGAATCTGGAATACGCATCTTTTTCGCCTGATCATGCAATGTCTCCTCTCCGATATTTTCACAGAGCACCTGCCGTAAAAAGCTACTTTTATTTGTGCGCCACGCCTCTGCCTCAATCAGGTTTCGAAATTGACATACCGCAAGTCTTCCCACCATATGTGACTCTTCTACCAAAGCCTTTACTACTAGAACATAATCCTCCTCCGTCTGCGTTGCCGGTACCCGAAAAAAGTGAAATCCCTCCCGCGTCAGCATATCCGCATCGAGTGCAAAAAACTGACACACTTTTTTATCAAGATCTTCTAATATCTGAAATGTAGATGCCAATAATTTTCCTTCTCCTGTATATACCGCGCCCTCTATTCTGGAAATTTCTCGAATCTCTGTCAATGCTTTTTCTAACTTTTGACTCAGTGACATTTTCTTCCTCTCTACAATTCTAAAAGCTGTAATGCCTGTTCGTATTCAAACTCTTCTAACAATTCTTTGATTTTTCGCAACTCCTGGGATTGTTCCTCATTGGCTCCCCGCTCTAAAAGTTCATCAATCATATCTACAGCTTCCTCTTCCTCATATTGCTGAACCCATTCCGCTAATTTCCCTTTCTGGCTCGAAAATTCTTCTGCATCGATTCCTGGTCCCTGCTCTTTTTCTGTCTCCTGTATCTCGATTCTATCTATCAGACAACAAATTCCTCTCTCTGTCGTGCTCCAGATGACATCCAATTCTTTTTCTCTTTCGCGCAAATAATCCAAATTTCCATTAATTCCCTGCTCTTCACATTCCTCCGCGACCGCACTCAATTTCCTGCTTCCCAGCAGTGCCCCATTGCTTTTGAGTGAATGCACCTGTATCGTATACCCATCGGTATCCCCCTCTGCCAACATTTTTTTCATCAATTCTCTTCTTTGAACCGAGTTTTTCAGAAAAATCTTTGCCGCTTCTAGATATTGATCAAAATCACCGCCCAGATACGAAAGTCCCTCGTCTAAATCAACCTCATACTGTAACAATTCTTCCCTGATATTTCCGAGATCTTTCTCCTCATTTTCCTGCTCCTGCTTTTGCGCCACATCCTGCTTTATAATCTTCTCCTCCGGGAGATATTCCAGTAGTACCTGCTCTAACTTTTCTGCTTTCACAGGTTTTGGCAGATATCCCTCAAAACCAGCCTCCAGATATTTTTGCTCCGAACCAACTGTCGCGTTCGCCGTCAATGCAATCATCGGCGTATCTGCATTTTGGTTCTCATCGCTTTGACGGATTCTTCTCATGGTCTCAATTCCATCCATCTGTGGCATCATATGGTCCATAAAGATCAAGTCATATCGCACTTTTTTCACTATCTCCAAAGCTTCCATACCGCTCAGTGCCAAATCCACCTGTATTTTCGTCTTCTTTAAAAATCCTTTAAAGACTTCTAGATTCATAGAGTTATCATCTACCGCCAGCAATTTTACTTCGGGCGCCGTAAAAGAAGCTCGATATTTCTTTCTCTCTCCTCTTGATTTCACATTGCTCCCCTGAAAATTTGCCGCCGTCCAATCATATACTTGCTGCGGAATATCCAGATAGACCGTTGTTCCTTTTCCGTATTCACTCTCAATAGAGATCCCCCCTCGCATAAGCTCCAAAAGGCGGTAAGCAATTGTCATGCCGAGTCCAGTTCCCTCAATATTTCGATTATTCTCGATATCTAGCCGCTGAAAAGCCTCAAAGATATTTCCGATCTCTTCCTCTCTCATTCCGATTCCAGTATCACTGATCGAACTCTTGATTAAAATTTCATCCTCTTTTGTCTTTTCCCATTCTACGTGGAATGTAATCTTTCCTTTCTGTGTATATTTTACGGCATTATTCAAAATATTAATCCAGACTTGTTTGACGCGCAATTCATCTCCAAAAAGTCCATTCGGCAAATCTTTTGCAAATTCCAAGTTCAACTCCAATCCCTTTTCTTCTGCCTTAACTCTTACAATATTGACAAGATCGCGCATCACTGTGTTCATCTCATATTCTACAGGGAAAATCTCCACTCTCCCCGCCTCTATTTTAGAGATATCCAAAATATCTTCGATCAACGATAAGAGCGTATGCCCCGCTCTTTCGATGTTATTTGCATATTCCAAAATTTCTTCCTGTTCACACTCTCGCAAAATCATCTCATTCATTCCCAGCACGGCATTCATCGGCGTGCGAATCTCATGGGA
>JAAVYC010000222.1 GCA_022790905.1 Lachnospiraceae bacterium
AAGAATTTGCAGGAAATTCTGGAATTGGAGAATGAGATTGATGAAATGGAAAGGGAACTGCAAAACAACCATGTGCGCAGGATGTCTAAGGGAAAATGTACGCCACAGGCGGGAATCATTTTTAGTGACATGGTGACCGGTATGGAGCGTATTGCGGACCATGCCACGAATATTGCTTTTTCTATTTTGAAAAATGATCCGGAAAAAGAGGAAGAAGAATAAATATTACATAGTTGTTACAAAAATATGTTGACAGTGTTAAAGAATATTGCTATACTTTAAGCACAATATAACAGTAGGATAAGATTTGTTCTACTGTTATTTTTTTCTAGGGAGAATACGGAGGTTGACAACATGCATAAAAATGTGTATCGAGCAATAGCAGTCAGTATATTGGGAACAATATTCTTTGGCGGTACTTCTTTGGGAAGTATGACGCTATATGCAAAAGAGAATACGGAGACGCGTACTGTGGCAGGAGCAGGGGCGTTATTTTCAGAGGCTTTAAAAGAGGAACCAAAAGAAGAAAAGGAAAAAGAGGAAGTATCGGTGTCGGAAAAAGAGGTCGAGACGACGAAAGAGCCAACGGAGGCTGTCGATACTTATGGATATAAAAATCTTGGAATTGCAAATGTATCCGAGACGTTGAATATCAGGGAAGCCCCGACGACGGACGCAGCTCTGGTGGGAAAGATGCCGCAGAAATCAGCGGCAGAGATTTTGGAGACATTGAGTGGCTGGTATAAGATTCAATCGGGAGATGTGACAGGATATGTCAGCTCTGATTTTATCGTAACCGGAATGGAAGCTAGATCCATGGCAGAAGATGTAAAACATACGATTGCCACAGTGAAGACGACTACTTTGAATGTCAGACAGGAACCAAATACGGAGTGTAGTATATTAGCACTGATGCCTCAGGGAGAGGAACTCAATGTTTTAGAGGACAAGGATGGATGGATCAAAGTGGACGTAGATGATTCACAAGGATATATCAGCAAGGAATTTGTGGATATCGCAGTACAGCTTCCAAAGGCGATGACGATGACAGAAGTTCGTTACGGAGAAGGTGTATCGGATGTCCGAGTGGATCTAGTCGCTTATGCAACACAGTTCGTAGGAAATCCTTATGTCTGGGGTGGTACAAGCCTGACAAACGGAGCGGATTGTTCCGGATTTACACTGTCTATTTTTGCTAAGTATGGCGTATACCTGCCACATTCTTCTAGAGCGCAGGCAAATTGCGGAACAAGGATTGATCCATCAGAAGCAAAACCGGGAGATCTGTTTTTCTATGGAAGCGGCGGCGGAATCAACCATGTTGCCATTTATATTGGAAATGGACAAATTGTACACGCCAGCAATAAGAGAACTGGAATTAAAATCTCCAATGCATTTTATCGCTCGCCGATTTGTGTAACGAGAGTTTTGGGAGATTAGTAAAAAAATGTTTACAATATTTTATACCTGTGCTATACTTGCATAGTATAAATTTAGCCCATATTCGGTAGACGGAGACTCCGACCCCTCACTGGATATTTGATATGGTTCACGATAGGTTGTGGACTCTTCGGGCGATTTGAATGATAAGGAGGAAAAAATATGATAGCGAAAGAAAAGAAACAGGCGATTATCAAAGAGTATGGGAGAACAGAGAATGATACGGGTTCACCGGAAGTTCAAATTGCAATTCTGACTGCAAGAATCCAGGAGTTGACAGACCATTTAAAAGATAATCCGAAGGATCACCATTCCAGAAGAGGGCTTTTGAAGATGGTTGGACAGAGACGTGGATTGTTGGATTACCTGAAAAAAATCGATATTGAGAGATATCGTTCTTTGATCGAGCGTTTAGGCATCAGAAAATAAACAAAACCTATCAAATAGAGCGGAACTTTCCGCTCTATTTTCTCATGTGGGAAAGTCCTTCAGAGATGTGAGAGAATTCATGCGGATTTATCCGTGTTTTATTAAAGGAGATATTTTAACATGATAAAGACATTTACAATGGAACTTGCCGGAAGGCCATTGACAGTAGAAGTAGGGAAAGTCGCAAAACAGGCGAATGGTGCGGCATTTATGAAATATGGTGATACCGTTGTGTTATCCACGGCAACAGCATCGGATAAGCCAAGGGATGGCATCGATTTTTTTCCACTGAGTGTGGAATTTGAAGAAAAATTATATTCTGTTGGAAAGATTCCTGGAGGATTTAATAAGCGGGAAGGCAAAGCATCTGAGAATGCGATTTTGACTGCTCGTGTCATTGACAGACCTATGCGGCCGCTTTTTCCAAAGGATTACCGCAATGATGTGACGTTGAATAATATGGTGATGAGCGTAGATCCAGAGTGCAGACCGGAAGTCGTTGCAATGCTAGGTTCCGCGATTGCAACTAGCATTTCAGATATTCCATTTGATGGCCCTTGCGCTACGACTCAGGTTGGAATGATAGATGGAGCGTTCGTAATGAATCCGTCTCAGGCGGATTGGAAAAACGGAGATCTGAATCTGACGGTAGCTTCGACTCGTGAGAAAGTAATTATGATCGAGGCAGGGGCAAATGAAATACCGGAAGAAAAGATGATTGAAGCGATTTATTTAGCACATGAGGTCAATCAGACGATCATTCGGTTTGTCGATGAGATCGTAGCAGAAGTTGGAAAAGAAAAACATGAATATACAAGCTGTGCCATTTCGGAGGAGATGTTTGAGGAGATAAGACGATTAGTTCCTCCAGAAGAGATGGAGGAAGCGGTCTTTACGGATGAAAAGCAGGTTCGTGAAGAGAATATCCGTCAGATCACGGAAAAATTAGAGGAAGAATTTGCAGAGAACGAAGAATGGTTAGAGAATTTGGGAGAAGCAATTTACCAATATCAGAAGAAAACGGTTCGCAAGATGATTCTAAAAGACCATAAGCGTCCAGATGGACGTGCCATTGATCAGATCCGACCTCTTGCAGCGGAGATAGATCTGATTCCTAGAGTACACGGAAGCGCTATGTTTACGCGTGGACAAACACAGATTTGTGATGTAGTCACATTGGCACCGCTCTCTGAGGTACAGAAATTAGACGGATTAGATGAAAATGAGATCGCGAAAAGATATATGCATCATTATAATTTCCCTTCCTATTCTGTGGGAGAGACAAAGCCGAGCAGAGGACCGGGACGTCGTGAGATTGGTCATGGAGCCTTAGCGGAGAAAGCACTGATTCCAGTACTTCCTTCTGAAGAGGAGTTTCCGTACGCAATACGTGCCGTGTCCGAGACGTTTGAATCGAACGGCTCTACTTCCATGGCATCTACTTGCGCCTCCTGCATGGCTTTAATGGCAGCTGGTGTGCCGATCAAGAAGATGGTGGCGGGTATTTCCTGTGGTCTTGTGACCGGAGAGACAGATGAGGATTATCTGGTGTTGACCGATATCCAGGGACTGGAA
>JAAVYC010000223.1 GCA_022790905.1 Lachnospiraceae bacterium
ACCATTGCATGTCCGAATACACGTCCTCAGATGGCTACCGTACGTCCGGGCGTTATGCAGAAATTAGATCCTGTTAAGGGAGCAAAAGCAGAAGTTATCGAGTACAATCCAGGATTTACACCAAACAATAAATATGTAGAAATCTTAAAAGTTGTAAAAGAGGCTAAGAACGTAGAGAATATCATGGATGCTAAAATCCTGGTATCTGGTGGACGTGGAGTTGGATCTGCTGAAAACTTCCAGATGCTTCAGAATTTAGCAGATGTACTTGGCGGAACCGTAAGTTGTTCTCGTGCCGTTGTTGAGAACGGTTGGAAACCGGTTGACGTTCAGGTAGGACAGACCGGTAAGACCGTACGTCCTAACTTATATTTTGCAATTGGTATTTCTGGAGCAATCCAGCACGTTGCAGGTATGGAAGAGTCTGATATCATTATTGCGATCAATAAAGACGAGGACGCTCCGATTTTCGATGTAGCTGATTACGGTTTAGTTGGAGATTTAAACAAAATTGTTCCTGCTTTGACAGAAGCTTTAAAGGCTGAGTTGGCAGAATAGTTCAAATAGTATAGTGGAAAAGACCGTATGAATATGCGGTCTTTTCTTTATGGTATGGGATACGTACTTTTGTTCTACCAATATAAATAATAAATAGCATAATGGGGAAGATTGTATTATTGTTATAGTGACGTCCTGGCTGGAATATTTGTCGGGATGTATAGGTTTTATGAGGAAAAGATTATGAATCGAAAAGTAAACACTACCGTTTTGGTAGAGATGGCGGTATTGATCGCCATTATTGTCATTATGGCATTTACACCTGTCGGATATATCAGGACTGGGGCGTTATCCATTACCCTGATTGTGATACCGGTTGCGGTGGGAGCCGTGGTATTAGGGCCTAGAGCCGGAGCTGTGCTGGGAGCAGTTTTTGGAATTACTAGTTTTATCCAGTGCTTTGGATTGGAACCGTTTGGAACAGCGTTATTTGGAATAAAGCCATTTGGAACCTTTGTGGTATGTCTTTTGCCGAGAGTGCTTATGGGATGGCTTAGTGGATTCATTTATGTGGGATTTTGCAAAATAAAAGGAACAAAGGGAATTGCCATTTTTATCGGTAATTTGGCAGCGCCGATTCTCAATACTATCTTTTTTATGGCAAGTTTAGTCGTCATTTTTCGTGATTATTTGACAGATCAATATGCGATGAAGAATATATTTTCTTTTGTAGTTGCATTTGTGGGGATCAATGGATTGATTGAGGCCGCCGTATGCTTTCTTGTCGGAAGCGCAATATCAGGGGCCTTAAAAAAAGTATTGAGGCAATAGGAGAATAAAATGGGAAAAAAGAAAATGATATCCTGGAATGTCAATGGGCTGCGCGCCTGTATGGGGAAAGGATTTATGGATTTTTTTGACAAAGCAGATGCCGATATTTTTTGTCTGCAGGAGATAAAACTTCAGGAAGGACAGATCGAGTGGGAAAAAGAGGGCTATCATGCCTATTGGAATTATGCTGAGAAAAAAGGATATTCCGGAACAGCGATTTTTTCCAAGGACGAGCCCTTACATGTGAGTTATGGCATGGGAATAGAAGAACATGATAAGGAGGGCAGGGTGATCACGCTGGAGTTCCCGGAATATTATGTGATTACAGTCTATACCCCGAATTCTCAGAGTGAGTTGGCAAGGCTTTCTTATCGTATGACCTGGGAGGATGATTTCAGAGCGTATTTGCTGAAATTGCGTGAAAATAAACCCGTGATCGTGTGTGGAGATATGAATGTGGCACACAAAGAGATTGATTTGAAAAATCCAAAAACGAATCGTAAAAACGCAGGGTTTACGGACGAAGAGCGGGAGAAAATGACAGAATTATTAGAAAGTGGTTTTGTGGATTCTTTTCGATATTTCTATCCCGATGCGGAACAGATTTATTCTTGGTGGTCTTATCGGTTTAAAGCGAGAGAAAAAAATGCAGGATGGCGAATTGACTATTTTTTAGTCTCGGAGGAGTATAAAGAACATTTGTCTGATGCAAAGATTCATGTGGATGTTATGGGTTCCGATCACTGTCCGATAGAGCTGGATATTGTATAAGATATCTTTACTTCTTGGGATATATCCGATAAAATAGGAATAGCCGTAATTGTTCAGAAACAAAATATGGAAGAAAGAGGAGAGCTATTATGACAACAAAAAAACCTATTGTAACATTTGAGATGGAAAATGGCGATATCATGAAAGCGGAATTATATCCTGATATTGCACCGAATACGGTAAATAATTTTATTAGCTTAATTAAGGATAATTTTTATGATGGATTGATCTTTCATCGCGTTATCAGCGGATTTATGATACAGGGCGGATGTCCAAACGGTACAGGAATGGGTGGTCCTGGATATGGAATCGACGGAGAGTTTTTTGAAAATGGTTTCAACAACGATTTAAAACATACAGCCGGTGTTTTGTCGATGGCGAGGTCAGCGCATCCGGATTCTGCGGGAAGCCAGTTTTTTATTATGCACAAAGATTCTCCGCATCTGGATGGAGCCTATGCAGCATTTGGAAAGATTACAGAAGGCATGGATGTGGTAAATAAAATTGCATCGGTAGAGACGGATTACAGTGACAAGCCAGCCGAAGAACAAAAAATGAAGAAAGTGACCGTAGAGACGTTTGGACAGGAATATCCAAGACCGGAGACAAATTAGTGAAGTGGAAAATAGACTGAAATGTGTTGTGAGTAATAAAAGAGAATTGGAGATAGAACATCAGTTGGATGCTGATGTTCTGTTTTTATTAGGATCGCTTCCGAAATATGACGTACATTTTTTGGATTTGGATGGAGAAATTAAATCGGAGCAGATAGAGAAAAAAATCAGAGATGCCGGATATGAATGGAATGAGGTGCTTCTTCTTGCAGCAGAGGATAGAACATTGGAGAGCGGGAAAAGGATAGGACTTCCCGTGGTTGCATTTGCAAATTCAGAAAAAAGGGAACAATCTTATAAAGCTGCGGAGGTTGTGGTAGAAGGGTTTGAAGAGATAGATTTTTATTTCTTAGAAAAAGTTTTTCAGAGAAAGCATGGGATTCCCTGGAGAGTGATTGAGACAGAGCGAACTTATCTGCGGGAAATGACAGTGGAGGATCTAGACGATCTCTATGAGATCTATGCACAGCCGGGTATCACAGATTATGTAGAGCCTCTTTATGAAGATCGGGAGGAGGAAAAGGAGTACACGAAAGCCTATATTCAACATATGTACAGTTATTACGGGTATGGAATGTGGCTTGTCTGTGATCGGCAAAACGATCTCATAATTGGGCGCGCTGGATTAAATATTCAGGAAATAGAGGGAACGATAGAACTGGAAATGGGATATTTAATCCGAAAAGAATATCAGAGAAAAGGGTATGCGTTAGAAGTGTGTACGGCTATCTTGAATTATGCAAAAAAAGAATTGGATTTTCAAAAAATAAATTGTCTGGTAAAAAAGGGAAATCAAATTTCTGAAAAATTATTGGAAAAATTAGGATTTTTTTGGGAATCAGAGATAGAAATACGTGGAATAATAATGGAAAGGTATATTTATTTGTTGTAAACATTGCAATTTTGGCTATTTTTTATTATAATAATATGAATATACCGTTAGCTTGATGGCACGATCAAGATAGAGAAGCCCACGTCATAGTCATGATGTGGGCAAATTACACAGGAAATCGGGAAAGTTGGTGATCAGATGGGGGAAGTTTCTGAAAAAAGGTTGGAAGAATTGGAAAGAGAAGTTATTTCTGCGTGTGCAGAATTAAAGAAAATGAAAGAATTCATCAGCCCTGAAGAATTGTATCAGGAACTGATTTTGAGTGTGAAAAAATATCATCCATCGACAGACATCTCTTTGATCGAGAAGGCCTATCAGGTGTCAAGTAGTTTTCACGAGGGACAGGTGCGTAAATCGGGAGAGCCTTATATCATTCATCCGCTCTGTGTTGCGATTATTCTGGCCGATCTGGAACTCGATAAAGAGACGATTGTGGCAGGGCTTTTACACGATGTTGTGGAAGATACGGTAATGACAGAGGAAGAGATTACCCAGGAGTTCAACAGAGATGTAGCGCTCTTGGTGGACGGAGTTACGAAGCTCGAACAATTGTCCTACGATGCCGATAAGGTGGAGAAGCAGGCGGAAAATTTGCGCAAAATGTTTTTAGCAATGGCAAATGATATCCGCGTGATTTTGATTAAATTGGCGGATCGACTGCATAATATGCGGACATTAAAATATATGAAACCGGAGAAGCAAAAGGAAAAGGCGCGGGAGACCATGGATATCTATGCGCCGATTGCACAGCGTCTCGGTATCTCCAAAATTAAAATAGAATTAGAGGATTTGTCTTTGAAATATTTAGAACCAGAAGCCTATTACGATCTGGTAGAAAAAATTGCATTAAAGAAGAGCGCTAGGGATGACTACATCGAAAGATTGGTAAACGTAGTGCGCAATCACATCACGATTGCAGGAATTGATGCGCAAATAGACGGAAGAGCAAAACATTTTTTTAGTATCTATAAAAAAATGGTAAATCAGGATAAAACATTGGATCAGATCTATGATCTGTTTGCCATTCGTATTATCGTGGAAAATGTCAAGGACTGTTATGCAGCGCTTGGGGTCATTCATGAAATGTATAAGCCGGTTCCGGGACGTTTTAAAGATTATATCGCTA
>JAAVYC010000224.1 GCA_022790905.1 Lachnospiraceae bacterium
GGTTTTCACATCAGACTCATCCTGCCGCCTGCGCTCCCTTTACACCCAGTAAATCCGGATAACGCTTGCCCCCTACGTATTACCGCGGCTGCTGGCACGTAGTTAGCCGGGGCTTCTTACTCAGGTACCGTCATTTCTTTCTTCCCTGCTGATAGAGCTTTACATACCGAGATACTTCTTCGCTCACGCGGCGTCGCTGCATCAGGGTTTCCCCCATTGTGCAATATTCCCCACTGCTGCCTCCCGTAGGAGTTTGGGCCGTGTCTCAGTCCCAATGTGGCCGCTCGCCCTCTCAGGCCGGCTACTGATCGTCGCCTTGGTAAGCCCTTACCTTACCAACCAGCTAATCAGACGCGGGACCATCCTGCACCACCTCAGTTTTTCACACCTTACCATGCGGTATCGTGCGCTTATGCGGTATTAGCAGCCGTTTCCGGCTGTTGTCCCCCTGTGCAGGGTAGGTTCCCCACGCGTTACTCACCCGTCCGCCACTCAGTCCTGCCCTCTTTCCCCCGAAGGGTTCCGAAAACAGTCTTCGTTCGACTTGCATGTGTTAAGCACGCCGCCAGCGTTCATCCTGAGCCAGGATCAAACTCTCATGTTTCTTTCTCCGTTTGTCCCTCTCCCTCAGACTTCTCATCTGGCTTTGAGTTCCTTGTTTCTTCTCTCTTTACTGGTGCACTTTCTCAGTGCTTTCCGTTCTTCTTGCTTGAATTTCTTCTCTTCGATTTTTCAAGGTCTTTATTTCACTGTTCAGTTTTCATGGTACACAACTTCGCTGCTTTTCCTTGCTTCACGATCCCTCGTGTCGCAACTCCCTTACTCTATCACAGCTCACTCTTTTTGTCAACTGCTTTTTTTCTGGATTTTATTTGTTTCTATCCACTTTTTTCACTGCGCTTTCCGTGCGGTGGGTACATAGTATCACCAAATAATTCTGATGTCAATACTTTTTTCTGGAAATTTTTAGAATAAAAATACTCTTTTTTGCATATAAAATAGATATTGGGGTTGTTTAATAGACAACCCCAATATCTTGCTAACCATTTTGAATTAAATTTACATTATTATATTACAAATCCACTTTATAAAAAGATACCAATTATATATGCGACAAAATTATTTTCAAATAAAATTGTCAAAATTTCGCTGTCTTTAATCAAACTCAACAATTCTTGTCCCATCGGTATCGCCTGCATAATTTTAATAAAATAGAAAAATAACCAAACTATCAGCAAACCTTCCACAAATCCAATGACAGCTCCAAGAATATGATTTACGCTTTTCAAAATCGGCAATTTCGAAATGCCATCAACAATGCCTTTTAAAAAGTGAAGTATAATGATACAAATGATCCAAGCTATAAAGAGGGCAATTCCATTTACAATAAACCGCGCCATCTGTTCTGCTACAGCTTTATAAGCTCCAGTAGATTCCAAAATATTATCGGACCCTTCCTGTATTTTTTGAAAAAATTCCTTTTCCAAAAACTCCGGTATTTCAATCCCATACTCTTTCAAACTATTTGTATCTGCTTCCTCTTCTGTCTTTTCCGAAATCTGTTCTTGCGCTCTTTTTCGGATTCCCTCCTCGCATTTTGTCGCAATTTTTTGATATATTTGTGTGTTTTCTTCGATCATTTTACTAATATATGGTGTCGCCCAGGCAACAAACACGATCGTAATAATCAGAGAAAGCATGGAATACAATACTCTCAACATTCCTTTGCAGTAACCATAAATTATGTATATTATCAGTATCGCCAGTACAACAATTAAAAGCCAATTCATTACTTATTTCCTCATTCACTTAAGTTTCATCTCTGCGGTCTCACCTTCTAAAATAAATATATAACTTCCAAAAATATTTCCAGGCAAAATTTTATATACATTTTTATCCAAAGCCTCGTGATATTTTTCGACTCCCCGAAGGGTAAAAATGGTACACTCATTATTATTAATTAAACAGATTTCATTATTATCTAAAAATTCTGCTTTTCGGTAAGTCCTAGAAAACGTTTTTTCTTTGATGAGTCCTCCTCGATTATCGTATGTTTTGAGGCAATAGACATCATTCTTTTTATTTCCGCCGCTATTTTCATTATCAAAAATCATTCCAATATATTTGTCATTGAAAAAAAACGTTCTTAAACGGCTGTCAAATTTTATCTTCTTTTTCTCCTGTGGTTTCTTAGTTCCCTCAAAAAACATTATGTTCTTATCACTGACCGCTATCATTTTATCATTATTAATATATTCTATCTGAGGGATGACAATATCGTCATATTCATACGTTGCCACTACATTGTCAATTTTTTTCTGCCCTGCCGAACCAAAATTATAAAAAGAAATGACGGTTTTCACAACTCCACTTTTGATATCGAGAATGGAAACTGCTAATTTTTCTCCATCTTCGGATAACGCAATATCTAACGGATAACCACTATTTTGGGCGTGAAATTCGCCTTCCGCCAAATCTTTTCCAGAATTATCGCAAATTTTAATGTAGCCGACTCCCTCATCCTCCATAAGAATTGCAAGTGTTCCCTGATTTGCAACTTTAATTCTTACAATTGGCTTCGTCGTTTCGATCTTTCCACAAAGTCCTTCTTTATCTAAAATATAAGCTCTATTTCCACCCTTATCACCAATCGCTATATATTTTTTTGACAGATCTACCATTGGATTTTCCATCTCGTAAGCCTGATTCCAGATTAAGTCATTAGAAATATCCGTATAAAAGGCTCCGTCATTACTGTATTTTAAAATACCACCCTGAAATGTCATAAAAGTTGTAGCGGCCGTATCCTGCCTTTCATAAGAAGATTTTACTTTATGGCCATCATAAGTGCGCAATTGATTAATAACATAGAACAAAAGCAAAAACAGAAGAACTGCTCCTACGACTATGCCAACCCGTCTCGCAATCTTCAAGCGATGTTCTCGAATTTTTCTGTCAAGTTCTTCTAAATCCGTATGGATCGTCTGGAAAGGCTGTCGTTTTATTTCTGCCATGTATCATGCCACCTTTTTTGTATTTCTACCCATTATAACAAATATCAGATTTCATGGCACTAATTTTTCATTTTATGGAAGGATTAATTTTTGTCCTGCAAAAATATTATCTGCATTTTCGATTCCGTTAAGCTCTTTCATTTTGGAAACTCTAGATGTATTTCCATAAATTTTTGTACTGATAGATTCTAACGAATCACCATTTTTTACAATATAATACCCCTGTGCTAAAATTGTCTCGGCTTCGCTCGGTTCCTGTGCTGTCTCTTCCACGGTCTTTTCTTCCGTCGTCTCTTTCTTCTCTTCCTTTTCTTTTTTTACTTCCTTTTCCTTTTTCTCCTCTTCTTTTTTCTCATTATTGCTCTTTGCAGATGTCTCTACTGTCTCATCTAACGGTTCTACGTCACCGTCCACAGTGGTCACAGCCATTTCATCGACATCCTTTTTTTCCATCTGCTCTTCATTTTTAAAATTGCCTGCAATTAGAGATACTGCTTCTTGGAGCTGATTCATTTTTTCATAACTTCCAATACTATTTACCCCCATGACAAGTGTACTGAGTACTAAAACTGCACATGCTGCATATCCTATTACTCCCAACTGTTTTTTCTTCGGACGCTCCTCTATCGTAAATTTTTCACGATAATTTTTTGCAACTTCATCCACAACAACTTCTAATGTAGCACTTGGATTTGTTCTCTCGCGATATTGCACCATATACTCTTGCATTTTAGGATTTTGCTCATAAAAAATATAATAGCCTTCTTTTTTCCGAAGACTTCCTTTTTCATAAACATAAAAATTTTCTTCGCATTCAATATCATCTAAGAGCAGAAGTAAAGAATTCGCCTCTTTAAAATTCATCCGATGAGTTCGCTCAATCTCTGTGGTAAGTCTTGGAGGCATTCCACCTGTGATAAAAGCCCATCCTAAAATTTGAAGCGATTTATCCGGATCCTCATCGTCAAAATATTCTTTCATCTGTTTATAAATGTAACCCCAGATCTCTTCTGTGAACTGTGGAATTCCTTTTTCAAACTCAATCTCTTCTATGTAAAAAGCTCCCTTTACAAAGTAATATAAAATAGAATTCTCTTCCTCTTGTCTTCCGACTAAAGCCGCAACTTTAAAGTCTCCTGTCTCTTCCCGGTTGCTTGGATGTAAAAAAGTGTAAACAAAATCTTCTACATATATTTTGTATTTTTCATTTGGGCTACCAATTTGTCTTAAGTTTCTTGGAAGTTTTATCGTTGGTTTTGCTTGTCCTTCCTGTATAATTTCTATCATGGTGACCCCCTTTGCCTATGGCTATAATTTCGCTCGATACCATCGAGTTACCTATATCTTATCATATTCTATTTTCAACTTTTGACGACTCCTGTCACAGAAAAAATTTTTCTTTTGACAAAAACACAAAAAAACTGCCTTTGTCAGACAAAAAGCAGTTTTTTATTGCGAATTTTTCTTTCCTATTTTTTACAAAGCAGTTCGACCTTCTAATGCCCGGAGCAGAGTAACCTCATCAATATATTCCAAATCGCCTCCTACCGGAACGCCGCTTGCAATTCGTGTCACCACAACTCCCGTCGGTTTAATCAATTTACTAATATACATCGCCGTTGTCTCTCCCTCTAGACTAGAGTTTGTCGCTATAATTACTTCCTTTATCTCATCCTGCAATCTTTGCATCAATTCCTTTAGCCGAATATCATTTGGTCCAATTCCAAGCATAGGCGAAATTGCCCCATGCAAAACGTGGTAGACACCCTCATATTTTCCGGTTTTTTCGTAGGCTGCCAAGTCCCTGGTATTTTCCACAACCATAATCTGCTTTTGATCGCGCTTTGGATTGCTGCAAATAGGACATACCTCCTGATCCGTCAGAGTAAAACATTTTTTACAATAGCGAACATTTTCTTTTGCCTCTAAAATAGAAGATGATAATTCTTTTACATTTTCTACAGACATATTTAGAATATGAAACGCCAGACGCTGTGCCGATTTCCTCCCAATTCCGGGAAGTCCTGAAAGCTGTTCTATTAACTTATTAATTTGACGGCTATAATAATCCATGACCTCTCCTTAGCATTTTAAAATGGGAAACCGCCGCCCATCCCTCCGAGTCCTCCTGTGATTTTGGACATAGATTGCGTAGAAATCTCATCGATCTCACGAAGAGCCTCATTTGTAGCTGCCATAATCAAATCTTCTAACATTTCTACATCATCTGGGTCTACTGCCTCCGGATCAATTTTAATCTTGGTAATTTCTTTTTTCCCAGATACTGTCACCTCCACAACGCCTCCGCCCGCGGTGGATGTCACCTCTTTTTCCTGAAGCTCTTTCGTAGCTTCCTCCATCTGCTTTTGCATCTTTTGTGCCTGTTTCATGATATTATTCATATTGCCCGGCATACCTCCCGGAAATCCACCTCTTTTTGCCATCTTTTTCCTCCTTATTCTAATTCATCTTCTATTGTAATATCCATATGAATCACATCTCGCAAATCCACATAACTCTCCTCAAACGGACGATTTGTCTCATTGAGCTGAATCTGTACCTCCACATGGCTTCCTATCCGCTGTTCAATTACCGTCTCAATTTCTTTTTTTCGCTCTTCATCATTCAAATAAGACACCGCCATCTCATCCTCTAAAATGATCAAAAGCACATTATCTCCACTAAGACTTGGTTTCGCCAATTTCAAATAAGTTTTCATAAGCCCAGGAAGTTCTTGTAAAATATTACTCCAGTTCCTTGCGACCTCCCGTACATCTTCCGGTATTGCTTTTGGATATTCTTTTTTCTTCTTTGGGGGTTCCTCCACGGACGAAACTCTATTCGGCTCCCCCATCTCTTTTTGCGCAGATATCACTGTAATTCCCTGCTCCAATTGCTTTTCTATCTGGTGTATACGATCTAAAATAGAACTTTCATCCTTCTCCATCTGCGGTCTGCAAAGTTTGATAAGGGCAATCTCAATAAGTACTCTTTTCTGACTGGAATATTTTATCCGGTTAGAAAGCTCTGAAAAAATACGGATATAACGGATCAATATCTCTGTCTCAATCATTTGCGCCTCTTCTTTTAAAAGTGCAAAATTCTCTGAGGAGATATCCAGCACATCTTCCATTTCATCAGAATTTTGTGCCAAAAGTAAATTCCTCAAGTACCAGATAAAATCTGTAACAAATTGTCCCAGTTCCCGCCCTTGAATCACAATCTCTTCTATAAACTTTATAGTTCCTAAAACGTCTCCGCCCAAAATCTCACGAAATAACGTCCCAAACACTTCTATATCTACTGCCCCCAGCACTTCAAGAACACGATCATATGTGAGCTTTTCTCCGAGATAAAAAGCAATACATTGATCTAAAAGACTCAGGGCATCGCGCATAGAGCCATCTGCTGTTTTTGCCACGTAACGAATTGCTTTCTCTTCTGCCTCTACACCTTCTTCTCTTAAAAGTTCAAAAAGTCTTTTGGCTATTGTCTCAATAGAGATTCGATGAAAATCATATCTTTGGCAACGCGAGAGTATTGTAATTGGTATTTTATGAACTTCCGTGGTCGCTAAAATAAATATAACGTAGGATGGCGGCTCCTCTAAAGTTTTTAAAAGAGCATTGAATGCTCCTATGGATAACATATGCACCTCGTCAATGATATACACTTTGTATTTTCCCTCCGTAGGCGCATATTCGACTTCCTCTCGGATTTGCCGAACATTTTCGACACCGTTATTGGATGCCGCATCAATCTCAACCACGTTCATGGAAGTGCCTGCCGCAATTGTACGACAGGCTTCACAAGTCCCGCACGGACTGCCATCTACTGGATGTTCACAGTTCACCGCTTTTGCAAAAATTTTTGCCACTGTGGTTTTTCCGGTACCTCTTGTGCCGCAAAAAAGATAGGCATGTCCGATTCTATCTGCTTTTAATTGATTTTTTAATGTCGTAACAATATGTTCCTGCCCTTTTACATCCTCAAATTCCTGCGGGCGAAACTTTCGATACAGTGCTGTATAAGACATCTATCGTCCTCGTTTCTAATTTCACTTAATCCCCAAAACTGATTCCCATGCTTTTTGCTTCCTGGATCATCTGACAATGTGGATTTACTGTCTTTAACTTGCCTGCCACATCTCCCAATGGCACACGTTTGGTATTTCCATTTACCATTGCGATCATATTGCCATAGTCCTCATCCATAATCGCCTGCGCTGCCGCTGCACCAAGGCGGCTGCAGAGAACGCGGTCATACGGACACGGACTTCCGCCGCGCTGTGTATGTCCTGGGACTACAACACGGACTTCCACATCTAATCTCTTTTCGATCATATCCGCTAACTCATAAGATACAGATGGGAATTTATAATTTTTCAATTTTTCTTTGTATTCTTTTTTGCTCAATTTCGCGTCTTCTTTGGAAATTGCCCCTTCTGCTACCGCGAGAATTGTAAATCCTTTTCCGGCTCTGCTTCTTTTTTCAATTGCCTCCGAGACACGCTCTATATCGTATGGGATCTCAGGCAATAAAATAATATCTGCACCGCTGGCAACTCCTGCATACAGGGTGAGCCAACCGACTTTATGTCCCATAACTTCCACAATAAAAATACGGTTATGAGAGGCTGCTGTTGTGTGCACACAATCAATCGCATCCGTTGCAATATTGATAGCACTTTGGAATCCAAATGTTACGTCTGTTCCATAGATATCATTATCAATTGTTTTTGGCAGATGAATGACATGCAGTCCTTCTTCCCGCAAAAGGTTCGCACTCTTTTGTGTTCCATTTCCGCCCAGTATCACCAGACAGTCCAAATTTAATTTATAATAAGTCTGTTTCATGGCCTCCACTTTATCAAGGCCATTTTTATCCGGTACCCTCATCAGTTTAAACGGCTGACGGGAAGAACCCAAAATCGTTCCTCCTTTTGTCAAAATTCCGGAGAAATCTTCTGAAGTCAACAGTCGATAATTTCCGTAAATCAGACCTTTATAACCTTCAAAAAATCCATAGACTTCCAATTCATTGCAACTTTCGCTTAATCCTTTTACAACACCGCGCATTGCTGCGTTTAATGCTTGGCAATCACCTCCGCTTGTCAGCATGCCAATTCTTTTCATTTACCTCATCCTCTCCATATCTTCTCATTATTTAATCTTATCATTTATTATACACAATCATCGTTATTATAATATATTTTTTTATGCATAACAATACTCGACCTTGCAAAGAATGGAATTTATGGTATAATATACGCGTTGGCAATGAGCAGTGCAAAATCAACGGATACAAAATCTCTTGTTTACAAGCAGATTTTGTGGGCAGTAATTTTATAGGGCGAAGCCCGTAAGTGAGAAAACGCGAAGCAATTTCGAACTGCAGTGCAATATTTTCGTTGCTCAAAGTTAACAGATGATAATTTAATATCTGGAGACGTATCGAAGTGGTCATAACGAGGCGCACTCGAAATGCGTTTGCCTTCACGGGCACGCGGGTTCGAATCCCGCCGTCTCCGCTAAAAAGCGCACAGATCGTTTTCTATTTGTGCGCTTTTTCGTTTTTGTATTCAAGCGATAAGTACCATACTGTCAATAATGATCCAAACACACTATTTCCAAAATCGCATTCAGATGCTCGCTTACCCCTTTCTTGTATTTATGATATTATTAAAAACTGATTTTTATATCTGACAAGACAGTTGTATTGACATTTATTCTCTTTTGTATCATAATAACAACAGACTATAAAATTACAATAAAGAGAAGAGGCCATCATATGAGTGATATATCAGATAGAATCAAGCAGCTCAAAAAAGAAAAGAATGCCGTTATCCTTGCCCATTACTACGTAGATGGCGAGGTTCAACAAATCGCAGACTATGTCGGCGATTCTTTTTATCTGAGTAAAATTGCCGTAAAAGTTCCCCAACAGATCGTCGTATTTTGCGGGGTCTCCTTTATGGGTGAAAGTACTAAAATTTTAAATCCCGATAAAACTATTTTGATGCCAGACCAAAACGCTGATTGTCCCATGGCACATATGGTCACGGTAGAAGAAATCCAACAAGTCCGAAAGGAGTATCCGAGTGCTGCCGTTGTCTGCTATATCAATTCCGCTGCAGAAATCAAAGCGCATGCGGACGTCTGTGTGACGTCTTCCAATGCCTTAAAAATTGTCTCTAAATTGCCAAACAAAGAGATTTTCTTTATCCCTGACAACAATCTCGGACATTATATCGCCAGTTGTCTTCCTGAAAAAACGTTTCTTTTTCACGACGGTTATTGTCCAGTACATAAAAAGATTACCGAATCTTCTTTCCTGAATTTGAAGGCAAAATATCCCGATACTAAATTCCTCGCACATCCGGAATGTACTGCAGATGTACTGGCTCATGCTGATTATATTGGAAGCACATCCGGTATTCTCGACTATACAATTAATCACGAAGACAAAGAATTTATCATCGGAACTGAAATCGGTATTCTCTACGAATTACAGCAAAAAAGTCCAGATAAGATTTTCCATTTTGCTGGCGATCTTCCCGCTTGTATGGACATGAAACTAATCACTCTAGAAAAAATTGTAACAGCACTCGAGACAATGGAACCGCAAGTCCATATGGATGAAAAACTGCGCAAAGCAGCGGAACTTCCGTTGCAAAAGATGCTAGAACTCGCAGCAGATTAGGGAGGAGAACATGAATTCCTATTATGATGTCATCATTGTCGGCACCGGTGTTGCTGGTCTTTTCACGGCTCTGGAATTGCCCGATCATCTGAACATTTTAATGATAACCCGTGATGAAACCCGTAACAGCGATTCCTATTTGGCGCAGGGCGGCATTTGCGTGTTAAAAAATAAAGATGATTTTGAGAGTTATTATGAAGACACCATGAAAGCGGGACGCTATCAAAACAACACAACATCCGTAAAGATTATGATTGAGGAATCTCCATCTATCATTCGCAAACTCATGAGATATGGTGTAGATTTCGATCGCAATAAAAACGGCTCGCTCTCTTTTACAAGAGAAGGCGGTCACTCCGCTTTCCGCATCCTGCACTACCAGGACATCACCGGAAAGGCGATTACGGAAACTCTTTTAAAACATGTAGAGTCCAAAAATCACATTACCATCTTAGAATATACCCGCATGATCGATCTTATCTGTGAAAATAATTTCTGTCATGGTATCATTGCAAGGAATAAACAAGGGAACACTTTTCCTATTTTTTCTAAGGAAACCATTCTCGCTACCGGAGGACTGGGCGGAATTTTTAGACATTCCACAAATTTCCCGCATATATCGGGAGACAGCTTTGCCCTTGCCCTTCTCTATAAAATTAAAATACAGGATATCAATTACATACAGATCCATCCAACCACGCTTTATTCCAAAAAGAGCGGTCGCAGTTTTCTCATCTCCGAATCCGTGCGCGGAGAAGGCGCTTTTTTATTAAATTCCAAAGGAGAGCGTTTTATCGACGAACTGCTGCCCAGGGATGTCGTAAGCGCTGCCATTTTAAATCAGATGAGAGAAGATGATAAACCCTATGTCTATCTATCCGTAAGCCATCTTCCAAAAGAAGAGATTTTAAATCATTTTCCAAATATTTATAGGAGGTGTCTGGAAGAGGGATACGATCTTACCAAAGACTGTGTCCCGATTACGCCGGCACAACACTATTTTATGGGCGGCATTCAAACGGATACTTATGCACAGACTTCCTGCTCTCACCTCTATGCCGTCGGTGAGACCGGATGCAACGGTGTACATGGCGCCAATCGTCTGGCAAGCAATTCCCTTTTAGAAAGTCTGGTTTTTTCAAGGCGTGCCGCACAAAAAATGGAAACAGAAATACAGCATACCGACATGCCTGCTATTCACATCGACAAAGAAACAATCCACAACCATTACGGAAACGACCAGGTACTGGACGAAACATTCAAATCCCTTATCTGGAAAGAGATTCAAAGAAAGGACTCAACATTTTATGATCAATGGTATAACAATGGCAATTAATATCGATGAGTATTTATTAAATGCTTTAAAAGAAGATATCACAAGCGAAGATGTCACAACCAATGCTATTATGAGACACAATCAGACGGGAAGAGCAGACTTGATCTGCAAACAAAACGGTATTATTTGCGGATTATCCGTATTTGAGCGCGTTTTTACTCTTCTAGACCCTAACAGTCATTTCGAAGCTTCCTTTCAGGACGGCGACACTGTAAAAAACGGTGATCTATTAGGATGTATTACCGGAGATATTCGGGCTCTCTTAAGCGGAGAACGAACTGCCTTAAATTATTTGCAGCGTATGAGCGGAATTGCTACA
>JAAVYC010000225.1 GCA_022790905.1 Lachnospiraceae bacterium
ATGATATCCATTCTCTGATAAAGGCATTTTTTCCGAGGGAGGATGTCAAGGTTTTTGCCGACAGGGAGAAAATTGTAAAATTAGAGGAAGAGAAAGCTCCATTGTTTCATATGGAGGTTCTTTTTGAGCGGGAACAGAATTCGATACAGATAGAAGTACGGGATTTATCTCTGAAGGTTTCGATGGAAGTTGATTTTGAGGATCGAAAAGAGACAAAGAATCGGCTAAAACGGGAAATTTATCGCATGTTTTCGGAATACACAAAAAAGAGATTGCCATGGGGAACACTGTCTGGGATAAGACCGACAAAGATTCCTATGGGAATGCTGGAAGAAGGATATTCGGAAGCAGAGATCAGAACGTTTATGAGAGAAACCTATGACTGCAGTGAGGAAAAGGTAACTCTCAGTATTGAAATTGCCAAGAGAGAGCAGGCATTGTTAAAAAAGATAGATTATGAGCATGGATACAGTCTCTATATTGGAATCCCGTTTTGTCCAAGCACCTGTCTCTATTGTTCGTTCACATCTTATCCATTGTCAGCGTGGGAAGATCGGATGGATACCTATCTGGATGTATTGGAACACGAGATGGATTTTACGGCGGAACAGTGTAAAGGAAAGTACCTGAATACCATCTATATCGGAGGCGGAACGCCAACGACATTGTCTCCAATACAGTTGGACAGGCTTTTAAGAAAAATAAAATCTACATTTGATTTGTCTTATTTAGTGGAGTTTACTGTAGAGGCTGGAAGGCCGGATAGCATTACATATGAAAAGCTGGAAGTATTGCGAAAGCATGGAATCTCGAGAATTTCGATCAATCCGCAGACTATGAAACAGGAGACTCTAGACATCATTGGGCGTCATCATACTGTAGAACAGACGATAGAGAGTTACCAGATGGCGCGGGAGCTCGGATTTGATAACATTAATATGGATTTGATTATGGGACTTCCGAATGAGGATATTTCAGATGTCAGACATACGATGGAAATATTGTATGAATTAGATCCAGATAATATAACAATTCATTCGCTTGCGATAAAGCGCGCCGCGAGATTACATATGTTTAAAGAAGATTATAGAAATCTGAGAATGGAAAATACCTCAGAACACATCGAATTGACAGCAGAATACTGTAACAAAATGGGATTGGAGCCTTATTATTTGTATCGTCAGAAAAATATGGCTGGTAATTTTGAGAACGTAGGTTATGCCAAGCCAGGAAAAGCCGGAATCTATAATATTTTGATTATGGAAGAGAAACAGACGATCCTTGCCTGTGGAGCAGGAAGTACTTCAAAGAGGGTGTATTCATCTTCTGCTGGAAAAATTGAGCGGTGTGAGAATGTAAAGGATGTCGCGCTCTATATAGAAAAAATTGACGAAATGATAGAACGGAAGCGGGCGCTTTTTTGGGATTTGTAAAAGAAATTGTTTCGGAAGAAGAGATGAATTGGCAAAGGTATAGGTGTTAAGGACAATCGCCGCTTTATAATGATATTTTGTGATTGATACAGTTGGTCTATAAATTTTTAGACCAGCTGTTTTTTGTTTGCTATTTTATTTTGAAAAATAGACATGTTTAATACAAGTAAAGGAATAATATATACAAGAAAACAAAAAAATAGAAGAAAATGCTGAAAATAAGTAAAATAGATGTTAAAAAAGATATTGACATGTTATACAAGTGGTGATATAGTGGATTCATCAAAACAGTAGAAGAGAACAGAGAAGGAGAAGATATTATGAAGCTGAACGGAGAAAAGGTAACAAAAGAGTGGCTTGCGAAACGTTTGGAACATGTGATTTGGGATAACGATGAGAGAATCATCACCGAAGAGGTTACAAAGGGTGTCGAATATGGTTTTGGTGTCATTTTTTCCCCGGGTCACCATTGGCATAATTTTGTACATGATCTTTTAAAGGGGAGCGGTGTAGTGATGTCTACACCGATTAATTTTAAAGACGGCCTTATGCCGGCATCGGGTGCGGCAGCCCAAGCAGCGGAGGCATTCAAGGGCGGATGCCGTTCCATCGATTTGTATCCGGACATGGCAGCATGGAAGATGAAGAAGTGGGAAGATATGGCAGAGTATGTGAAGACAGTCAGAGAGAGTTTTCCAGAAGGAGACATCAAGGTTCTGACATTTTGTAACGATACCGAGGATGATATCAAATATATGGCGGAGGCAATCAAAAAAGGCGGTGGAACTTATATCAAAGCTTATGATTATAATAAACAAGGTGCTCCGATGCACAGAATCAAAATGGTTCGTGCGCTTGCAGATGAGTATGGACTTGGTCTGAAAGCTTCTGGTAATGGAAAATATTGGACAACAGCAATTTTAATGGGTGCTTATGCAGCTGGGGCAGATTGTGTAAGTGCGAGCAATACTTTTGAGATCGTAGACAATCTGCCAATTTTCGAGGAGCTTTACTCAAAATATGAATTTTAATATTGTGAAAATCTATTTTGGCGAAAATTTTAGATTAGATGATACTAATTTGGATGGATTTGAGACGACTGAAATAGATCCTGTTAAATGATAATAAAAGGAGAATATGATATGAAAAGTGATCGTTTAAAAGGACAGGTGGCTGTAATTACGGGCGCCGGTTCAGGATTAAACCAAGGAATTGCTTATGAGTTTGCCCAGAATGGATGTATTGTGGCTGTGGCAGATGTAGATGAGGTGAACGGAAAAGCTACAGCAGATAAAATTGTAGCCGAGGGTGGAGAAGCCTTCTTTGTGAAAATGAATATTGGTGATACAAAGTCTGTCAATACGGGCATGAAGGAAGTTTATAACAAAACAGGGAAAATTACGATTTTAATTAATGGTGCTGCAATTTCTAGATTCCATCAGCTTTCGGAGTGTACAGATGAGGAGTGGGAGCTTATGATTAACGTAGATCTTACGGGTACGTTCCGTACACTTCGTGCGGTATTCCCATATATGAAAGAGAATGGTGGAAGAATTATTAATATTTCTTCTACTTCCGGTAAAAGTGGAGGCAGTTGGTCGGGAGCACATTATGTGGCCGCAAAAGCAGGCGTAATTGGTCTTGCTCGTTATTGTGCGAAAGAATGGGCGAAATATGGTATTCTTGCAAATGCAATTTGTCCGGGTGTTGCAGATACGCCTTTGACTGCAGAGGCGGATAAGGGTAAAACAGATGCGATGTTAAAAGCAATCCCTCTGGGCAGAAAATGTACACCTGCCGATGTAGCGGGAGTGGCGATGTTCCTCTGTTCTGAAGAAGGATCTTATGTAACAGGAATTACCGTCGATGTAGCTGGCGGACGTTACATATATAACAACTAGAAATGTCCTCTATGATAAAATAATTTTATAAAAAGTGATCTATTAGATGTTACACAATAGATCACTTTTTTGTTGCAAAAATAAATATATTTAGAGGAATATTACTGCTCGTCACTGTAAAAATCAAACGAAAGATGAATCTTATCTCCGCGGAATGACAACTGGGAATATTCGTAAGGGACATTTGTTTCTGTATAATAAGTCTCTGTTAAAAGAAGTAAAGGGTGTCCTGGGATGATCTGAAGATGTTCACTTTCCTCAAAAGAGGCGATAGAAGACATCAGAGTTTCGTGAATATGGTGTGAAACGATATGGTAATTGTTTTTCAGAACGTCACAGGTCTTGATAGTACCTAAACCTTTTTCTAAAAGTCCAGGGCATATGGTTGGGGAAAAATAGGAATGACTGATATAGATTGGTTCATTATCAGCGATTCGTATGCTTTCCATGTAATAGACAGGGGAATCTGCCGTAATATTTAAACAAAGGAGAAAGCCCCTTCATTCTCTCCGCATAAAGTGCAAGCTCGTGGCGCCGTTTCTC
>JAAVYC010000226.1 GCA_022790905.1 Lachnospiraceae bacterium
GCTCTGCCAACTCCTCCTGCGTCAATCCGCCAAACCAAGAAGACAGTACCGCAGCGAGCGGGATATCCTGCCTCGGATTATCCAACACAGCGAGATAACTCAAAAGTATCTGAATTTCCTGCGTGGAAAAATATCCCGTCTTCGATACGGCATGCGCCGGAATTCCCATCCGTCCGAGTTCGGCTGCCATCGCTTCTGCATCGTTTCCGGGACTCCGAAGTAAAATAACGATATCCGAATAATTGGCCTTTCTTAAAATGCCTGTTTTTTTATCCGTAATGGGATATCGGTTGTACAGAATCTGGATTTTTTCACCGATGGCCCTCGCCTCTAGTGAATTGCGCTCTATTTTTTCCTCGCCGTTTTCTGTCTCCACCAAAATCATTTCCGTACGGCTGTTCTCTCCTTCTGGAAGAGACGTATAATCGGCGCCTGGATAGAGCGCCGTATCCTGATTATACTCCACTCTCCCCAGATCTTTTCCCATAATCTTATAGAAAATATCGTTAACCGTCTCCAAGACGATTGTTCTGCTCCGAAAATTTTTGTGCAGCTCTATTTTTTGATATTTGCTGTCCTCTTTACTGTAAGTCTCATACTTTTCCATAAATAATTCCGGTCTCGCCAGACGAAAACGATAAATACTTTGTTTGACATCTCCCACCATAAACATATTTGGCGCCTGCTCTTTGGCAATGGACGTCAAAATTGCCTCCTGTAAATAATTGCTGTCCTGATACTCATCAATCATGATTTCCTCATAAAAATCACAAAATTCTTTTGCAATCGCAGTGGGCTGTTTCGTTTCTCTGTCTACAAGAATCTCTAACGCAAAGTGCTCAATATCCGAAAAATCCACGATATTTTTTTTCCTTTTTTCTCCGGCATAGGCTTCCCCATAGGACTTCGTCAACTGAATCAGCATTTGTATCAGCGGCAATTGACGGCATAAAGACTCCTGCAGCTCTTCTCTTGTCTGAAAAAAGAGCTTCTCTTTACACTCCTCGATCGCCATTTTCATCTCTTCTCTGACTGTCTTTACTCTATTTTGTTTTTCTATGCTCCCCTCATAATTTCTCGCCGCTTTTAACTTTGCATAACTCTTTACTTCCGAAAGTGCCCTCTCAATCTCCTCATAATTTTCCTGCTCTAATAAACGGCTTACCAATTCTAAATCACTCTCAACAGCCGCTGCATACATATTGGGGCCGTCTGTATCCTGTGTCAATTCCCATGCCTTTTGCAATTCCACAAAAACTCCGCTCAGATTGCTGTGGTAATATGCAAGGGCACATCTTACCCACTCTATTTCATCGAAGTTCTGTTCTGCCTTTTCATAATCTTCTTCTAACCTCTCTAACCACTCTGTCGCCCATGGATTCGATTCCGCCGCCTGGAAAAGATCCGCTATCATATTTCGCACGTTTTTATCGCTCTTTGCCGTGGCATATGATTCCATAAATTGAAAAAAAGACTGGTCCTCTCCATTATAAAATGCTTCTAATACCGCATTCATCACATCTTCTCTTAAAAGTTCTAACTCCCCTTCATCTGCAATCCGAAATCCCGGTTCGAGATCAATCTGATGAAAATAATTGCGGACAATATAGAGACAGAAACTGTCGATCGTCGTAATTTTTGCATTGTGAATCAGAGATTGCTGCCTCTGTAAATGCAGATTTTCCGGCTCTGTCTCCAATTCCTTTTCTATCGCATCTCCAATTCGCTCCCGCATCTCTGCAGCAGCCGCATTTGTGAAGGTCACAACCAACAGACGATCCACATCTACCGGATTTTTTTCATCTGTAATTCGCTTTATGATTCGCTCTACTAAAACTGCCGTTTTGCCAGATCCTGCCGCCGCTGAGACGAGAATATTCCGATCCCTCAATGTAATGACTTGCTGCTGTTCTTTTGTCCATTCCACTCCTGTCACTCACCATCCTCTCGTTCTGCCAAATCTGCCTCAATTTTCCGAAAGATCTCTTCCTCTTTGACGCTCTTTTCCAATTTGCGATACGTATATCCCGGTATCTTTTCGTCAAATCCGCAGACACTTCTGTAACCGCAGTAATCACATCCACTCTTTTTGTCCTGTAAATATGGATTTACCGCGGTATTTCCGCCCATCATTCCATTTCCAAGTTCCCTGATTTTTTCCTGTACATAATTTCCAAGATTTAAAAATGTCTCAGCCGGAAACGCTTTTGAGACCGCTGAAAGACTCCCGTCCTTTTTCAATTTCACTGGAATTACCGCAGAACTGCTTCCCATCTGTGTGTCCATTGCGCGGTAGACCGCCTCTTCGCTGTTCACAATTCCATCTAACTTCAACTGTTCTAACATAGCTTCCGCAATCTCTTCCTGGCTCATACCCAGCCTGCCCTCTACATAGGGATCATCTACATGATAATAGAAAATACCTGCCGGAATCACTTCTCTATCCGCATGTTTCTTTTTCGTTACTTCTAGCGCCGCATTGAGATAGACCACAAGCTGTAATTGGAGTCCATGATAGAGGTTGATCAATTGAAAATTCGTGCTGCCAGTCTTATAGTCCACGATCTTTACATAGACCTTGTCTTCTGATGTATAAGTGTCCACGCGGTCAATTCTGCCCCGCAGATTCATACGTTCTTCCCCGCTCAAAACAAACTGTGCTGCCTCTAGATGGTCCGCTGACGAAAACGCAACTTCATAACCCTCCGGGCGAAAAGCTCCCCTTTGTACCTGCTCTGTCAGAGTCCGAATAGTCCGGTGATAGGCTTTTCTCATCTGCTCTATCAAAAAATTGCCCTTTTTTGTATCAAATGTCTCCTCCACTTTATTTTTCTCTAGCGAAGCGGAAAAAGACTCCATCTCTAATCTCTCACTGGTCTCTAAATCCAGCTCATTCCATGTGAGCCCTTCTCTTCTGAGACCTCTGGAAAAATCTTCAATCGCCGCGTGAAAAACATTTCCAAAATCCGCAGGTGTAAACTCCTGTATCTGACGTTCCGTAAGCCCCAGCCCATATTGTAAATAATGCGCGCAGGCACAGGCAGCATAGCGCTCTAATCTGGTCACACTGCTCTCAAGCACTTTTCCATACAATTCATGGATCAATCCCTTTGGCAGCGGCTTCGCACGGTAAGTCGTAAAAGCAGTATCCACAAGGCGCATAATCGGAGCCGCCCATGTCTCATGTTCCATATACCAGCGTGTAAGCGTTTTCCACTCTGAAAGCTCTTCCTCTTTTCCTCTCTCCTGTAACCCTTCTAAAAAATAGGGAAGACTGCTCTTTGGCGTTGCCAAAGTAAATCCTCTCTCGTAGTCCTCACCGACCTCAATATCCGGATATAATTTGCGCATCTGAGCAATCAAATAGGAGGGCCGAATTGCTTTTCCCTGCACATCTACGCGCGAAAACGTTAAAATCAATTTTTTCTGCGGCTTTGTCAGATTCAGATACAGATAAAACTTTTGGATAAAGGTTCTCTCTCTCGGCGTTGGGGCAAGCTGCACTTCTCTTGCCGCTAGCCTCTCTCTTTCTAATCCTGAAATAATTCCTCCATCCGCTGCGGACTTTGGCACAATCCCGTCATTGACTCCCGTAAAAATAAGCACTTTGATATCGTCCAAACGTGTCCTCTCGATATCACCCAATACGACACAGTCATACCCTGGAGGAATAACCCCTACCTCTGCCGCCTCAAATCCTGCATCCAGAATATCTGCATATTCCTCCACCGTGAGACACTCTTCGCCCAAAAACTCTACGACTTTATCAAACAATTCCATCACGATCCGATAAATCTGTTCATACTCCTTTGCCGTGGTATAATCGCGCGCTCTCTCAAATTCTTCTTTTTGTGCATGAAGCTTTTGTTCTATCCCATGCAGGTCGATAAATTCATAAAATAACTCCGTCTTTTCTCTTATTGTCATCTTTTTTTTCGCAAGTCCTTTCAGAAGGGAGGCATATCTCATAAAATGTTCTCTGATACCATTTAATTCTGCTAATTCCTCCTCTCCATATCCTCTTGGACATCTCTCAAATTCTGCGTTCCATTTTCGGTAGCCTCGGATATTTACCGCTAAAATATAATTTTCTATCTTATCAATCTCTTCCGTATTCAATCCACTAAGTCCCGTTCTAAAGTAGCGCATAACACTCTCATAAGAAAAGTTTTCCTCTAACATTTCCAGGGAAGCCCGCAAAAATTCAATAAACGGATGAAAGAGAATCGTCTTTTTTTCGTCCACAAAATAGGGAATTCCATAGGTCGGGAAAATCTCTTTAATGTAATTCGCATAGGTCGGAGCATCTCCTGAGACAATGGCAAAATCTCGGTAACGATAACCTTCTTCCCTGACCATTCGATGAATACAGGCTGCCGTATAGATTAATTCTTCTCTTGGATTTAAAAGACTTTGAACTAAAATCTCTTCCTGTTCTTTTGGATAAGCTTTCCAACTGCTCCGAAATAGATTTTCTTCAAGATGACGAAGAGCGGGCGAATCCAAAAAACGATGGTTTTTTCCCTCTCCTACCCAGATTGGCTCTAACATCTCACATCCGTTTTCATTGGCAAGTTTCATAAGAGCTTGTACCATTTTACTGCTCATATGAAATAGCTCCTGCATTTTCTGTACCCGATAAGGATCTTCCCCTTCCTCCATTGTCACAGCCGCCCAGATACGATCTGTCAATGGAAACAATGTCTCTAATAGCCGAATCTGTACCGGTGTAAATCCGGTGAATCCATCGAAGATCAGATTGCAGTCTTTTAACATCTCAGAGCGGTCCGCTACCTTTGCACACTCCTCCAAGATCTCCTCCGATGTGACATACCCTCCTCTTAAATATTCTAAAAATTCCCGGTAAATCAACAGTACATCCCGCATCTTTGAGCGAAATGCATAGGAATACTCTTCATCTTCCACCCAGTCCTCTATATTTTCCGGAGCAATCTGATATTGCATAAATTCTGAAATGAGTGACTTTATCTCGCCGATATAGCCCATTTTTTTCAGATTACTCCCCAATACTTTCATCTCTTCCCAATACTTCTGTGCCAGTTTTCTCAAAATCAGATTCTTTCCCGTCTCTTCCAGCACACGCATCTGGTACATTCCCAATTCATCAAACACTCGAAACGCAAGTCTCTCAAAACTCAGTACATCAATGTTCATAATCGAATGATTTTCACTCAATTCCACGAGTTCCTTTTGCGTCTGCATTGTGAACTGTTCCGGCACAATCAGCAAAAAGTCCTTTGTCCGATCCTTTTTCGCTTCTTCTATGATTTTATGATATAAATAATAGGACTTTCCGCCGCCGGAAGGTCCAAATATAAACTGTAATGACATGGGTTCTCCTTGCTTTTTTGTTTCTTCTAACTGTATTATATACTGGATGCCTGCTGCTTACAATGCGTAAAAAATAATACAAACCACAAAAAAGGAGCATATCATAACCCAATAATCGTTATAATATGCTCTCTCTTTTTAGTATAAGACACCAACAAATAACTTTTTCATCTATCTCTCGATCTATTTTAGTAATTCTCAGCTTTTACCTGGAAATGAGCCTGCGGGTGGTCACATACAGGACAAACTTCCGGAGCCTTCTTTCCAACACAGATATGTCCACAGTTTGCACACTGCCAAACAACATCTCCATCTTTCGAGAACACCATATCACCCTTTACATTTGCTAACAGCTTGCGATATCTCTCCTCATGTTCCTTCTCAATTGCAGCAACGCCTTCAAATAAAGCGGCAATCTCATCGAATCCTTCTTCCTTTGCCTCTTTTGCAAATGTAGCGTACATATCTGTCCACTCAAAATTCTCGCCCTCTGCTGCTGCCTCAAGATTTTCAATTGTACTTCCCACAGAACCGCCGTTTAATAACTTATACCACATTTTTGCATGCTCTTTTTCATTTGCTGCTGTCTCTTCAAAAATGTTAGCAATCTGTACATATCCGTCTTTTTTTGCTTTTGATGCGAAATATGTATATTTATTTCTTGCCTGGGACTCTCCCGCAAATGCTGTCTGTAAGTTTGCCTCTGTCTTTGTACCTTTTAAATTCATTCTATTATCCTCCATGTCTTAAAATCAGTAATAGTTACTGTTATTATAATAACACTTTTTTTTTAATTGTCAACACCTTTTCCATAAAAATTTGTCGGAACGCATCTACTTCACTTTCATATAATAATGATAGCTCAGAGACGCCAATACTCATACTCATGCGCATGTGAAAGGAGATTTTTTTATGACGAATCATATTATCATGACACAAGCCGATGAAATCTATCACGGCATCGATGTCAGCAGTTATCAGGGAAATATTGACTTCAACAGTGTGAAAGACTCTGGTATCAAAGCAGTCTACATCAAAGCGGGGGAAGGCGGCACAATCACAGACCCGTTTTTTGAAAGAAATTACGAAAAGGCAACTGGCGCCGGACTAATTGTGGGATTCTATTACTATGTCACAGCACTCAATCCAAACGAAGCTAGGGTGCAGGCAAACGATTTTTACGAATTAATCCGCGGAAAATCTTTTACCGCACGTCCTGCTATGGACTATGAAAATTTTAATGGGTTAGAACGCGAAGACATCAATGAAATCGGAATGGCTTTTTTAAAAGAGCTTGAAAATTTAAGCGGTATCACCCCTATGATCTATACCGATGCGTCTGTCGCCGAGACCATATGGACAGACGCATTTTCCAAATATCCCCTGTGGCTTGCTGACTACAGCAATCGCGACGAATTTCCGCAGGGCATTACCGTCTGGGATACCTGGACCGGATATCAGTATTCTGACACGGGTTCTGTTCCAGGTATCACAGGAAACGTAGATATGAATCAGTTTAAAGAGGGCATTCTTTTGGAACAAAGAGATGAAAATATTCCTGAAGAAAAGCCTACTGCCACCGAATATATCATCAAACCTGGCGATACCCTCACCTCTATCTCCAAAAAATTCAATGTTGGGATAGACGCTATCATCCGACTCAACGGTATCCAAAATCCAAACCGTATTTATGCGGGTGAAGTATTAAAAATTCCGCATTCACATCCTGCCGCAGACGAATCAATTCTCTATACTGTCGCTGCCGGCGATACGCTCTGGGAAATTGCAAGGCGCTACCGGACCAACGTTCCAGCAATCGCAAAACTCAACGGAATTGCAGATCCAAATATGCTCTATATTGGTCAGGTTCTTCGTATTCCTAACTAATATTACTGATCGAGCAGGAGGCTAGCCATTTATTGACTAGCCTCCTCTCAATATCAATGCACTACCTGCAAAATTTCTATCGTTTTCTGATCCTTTTCCCCACTGAAAAACTTGTCTAGCACCTTCTGGAATACTTCACATTCCGGCTCTGCCAGCGCAAATAAGGTCATGGAAGATTTCAGTTTCAGGTTATCCGGCCAGCCCATTACTTCGTCTGCATCATTGGATTCTACCTCCAGAAGCGCCTGCGATATTTCAATCAGGTTCGTTCTAAGCGTATCATCTTCCATATATGCTTTCGCTTCTTTCATATTTTTAATGGCATAATAACGGGCGGTTTCACTGTGGCCAAGCCCCGCTATCTGTGGAAAAATAAACCACATCCAGCAACTTCTCTTCCGCCCAGACTTTATCTCATGCAGGGCAGTGTGATAATACGTCTGCTGTGCAATCAAAAATCGTTTTAAATCATTCTTCATTTTTACTCCCTGCCTTTCATTCAACTTTTCCCGTCAAAAACTTGATTTTAATCAGGAATAATTCCAAATCTCATATCCCTGTCGTCTTGCAGAATCATAAACTGGCTGCATATTTTTCTGCAAAATATTGCTAAACTCTTCTTTCGTATTTCCCGGTCTGTATAATTCCTGCCCCGCCCAGAGAGAATGAAGATTATCCCTGTAACATGCTTCAAACCGCTTATGCAGTTCTTCTTTTTCCTGAATCATTCGGTACATCAGATATTGGTTTTCTGCAAACATCGCAAAAAACGGATCCCATTTCGGCAGCTTATTATTTTTCGATGAATTCAAAGAAGATTCCATCGGCATCAGATTCCATAATTCATCGTTCATGACAAAAGACCATGGTATGAAATGATCGACATCGTACTTCTTTGCAGCAATCGGACAGCCGGTGAATACATCTCTCACTTCGCAAACATCTATAATTCCTTCCCAAAGCCTGCGGACATGATTCAGCTTACGCATTTTCTCATCCATTGGTTTTAACTTATAAATCAAACCTGGTATTTCCGGATTATTATTCTGCAGCCATTTTACTTTTTCAAACTGAATCCATCCCCGTATGTTTACCATATTATCCTGAAGCATCCGCATCCATTCTGTGTTAAAATGGACCTCTTTTTTCAACTTGCTGCTGTCTCCAAAAGTATAAGGCAGCCGGGTCAACGTATTGTCAATGCGACGAATATATTCTGTCAGTCTGCGCACGCTCCCCCATGGTACTTCCTCATCACTCTTTGCGAAAAATCCTGCCAGAGCACGTCCTGGAACCATATTGGTCAATTGTTCCTTATATCCCTTAAGTTCCTGATTGTATTCTGCAATCGCATTCTTGATCTCGACCTTAGAAGCATTTGAGGGAAGATCGATCAGTTCCGCAATGGCTTCCAACCAATAAAACTTATAGTAATAAGACGGATCTTTCATCATCTGAGAAAAGCCCTCAATATCCAGAGTATTATGATACTCTCCCTTAATAATCAACGAATAGCTTGTTAATGTATCAGCCACACATCTTTCCTCCTACA
>JAAVYC010000227.1 GCA_022790905.1 Lachnospiraceae bacterium
CGCCAATCGGCGAACTCGGCGGCGGTGGTCCTGCTACGGATGTAGACAAGGCCGTTGCAAAATTAATCGTAGAAGAAATTCCAAACGGAGCTTGTCTGCAACTCGGCATCGGCGGTATGCCAAATGCTGTCGGTTCTATGATCGCAGATTCCGATTTAAAAGATCTTGGCGTTCATACAGAAATGTATGTGGATGCTTTTGTGGATATTGCCAAAGCAGGAAAAATTAATGGTTCTAAAAAGAACATTGACCGTTATCGTCAGACTTTCGGTTTCGGTGCCGGAACAAAGAAAATGTACGATTATTTAGATGAAAATCCGGAATTGATGAGCGCTCCGGTAAGTTACACTAACGACATCCGTTCCATCTCTGCACTGGATAATTTTATGTCTATCAACAATGCCGTGGATATTGATTTATTCGGACAAGTCAGCTCTGAGTCCTCCGGACTGAAACATATCAGCGGAGCAGGCGGACAGTTGGATTTTGTGTTAGGAGCATATCTCTCTAACGGCGGTAAGAGTTTTATCTGCTGTTCCTCTACTTTTAAGACAAAAGATGGACAGCTCAAATCCCGTATCCGTCCTACTTTAGCAGAAGGTTCCATCGTAACCGATACTCGCGCAAACACACATTACCTTGTGACGGAATATGGAAAAGTAAATCTAAAAGGACTCTCTACATGGGAAAGAGCAGAAGCGATCATTTCCATTGCACATCCTGATTTTCGAGATGAACTGATTGCCGAAGCAGAAAAAATGAACATCTGGAGACGCAGCAATAAATAATAGAAAAAAGTATGCCAAAAGAATGAGCTCCTCACTATTTCGAGAGGAGCTCATTTTATGCTATTTTATCTGTTATGATTCACCTGATAAAAATCAAATTCATCAAACTAAGCAAGTGCTGCTGTAATAATGGCCATCGAATATACTTCTGCCGCATTACAACCTCTGGATAAATCATTGATTGGTGCATTCAGTCCTAAAAGAATCGGACCATACGCCTCAAAATTGCCGAGACGCTGTGCAATTTTATAACCGATGTTGCCAGCATTGATATCTGGAAATATAAATGTATTGGCATGACCCGCAACTGGATCATCAGGACATTTTGTGCGTGCCACTCTTGGAGATACCGCGGCATCAAATTGTAATTCTCCAGAAATCGGCATCTCAGGATACAATTTTCTCGCCTTTTCTGCCGCATTGCGCATCTTATCCACATCTTCACCTGCACCAGAACCAAACGTAGAATAACTTAAAAATGCCACTTCTGGGTCTACACCGAATACTTTCGCACAATTTGCCGCCTCATAAGCGATCTCAACCAATTCATCCTCATTCGGATGAATATTGATTGCACAATCTCCCATTGCTAAAACTTCATTTTCTCCTGTCGCGCGAGGACGCACGAGAATAAAACAGGACGATACAATATTGTTACCAGGTTTCGTTTTGATCAACTGCAAAGCTGGCCGTACTGTATCTGCAGTAGAATAAGTTGCCCCTCCAAGCAGAGCATCCGCGATTCCCATTTTTACCAACATGGTTCCAAAATAATTTGCCTGCGAAAGTGATTTTTTCGCCTGTTCCGGTGTTACTCCCTTGCTCTTTCTAAGTTCACAAAACAACTCTACCATTTCATCCATTCGCTCAAAATGTTCCGCATCCACAATTTCTGCTCCGCGAATATTAAAACCACATTCTTCTGCCTTAGCAAAAATCTTTTCTTCATTCCCTACCAAAATCGGATGTAAGAAGTTACTGGCAAGTAGTCTGGATGAGGCCTCCAGAATCCGCGCATCTTCTCCCTCCGTAAACACGATTTTTTTCGGGCTTTTTTTCAAAATATCAATTAGCTGTCCAAAACCGTACATAATTTTTATCTCCTATCTGTAATATAAAATCGACCTTCATTCCTGTGACTATTTTATACTTTTTTATTTTTGTTTGCAAGCATTGCTCTTTATATAATACAATCCAAAATTTTTTGTCATAAACAATTTATATTTTACGAACAAAGCATACAAGTATTTATAACTGTATGAAGTGTCTTTTTATTTATCTGAAATTGAAAAATCTTTCCTATAAATAAAAAGGAGGAGGGTTTTCACCCGCCTCCTGCAATATCATAACAGCTTGTCAGACAGCTTTGACACTCTATCGCTATTTATGACTGTCTTTTCCATCCATGCTGTCCAATTTTACATTTGGCGGAAGATACTGATATACCTGCTGATAAGATTCCATCTCGGCCTCATTCACCGGCGTCTGATACATCAATCCCGTACAATCCATCCCTGTCGCCGAATTGCTCAGATAATCATAATCTTCCGTTCGATAAGTATCTATTATTTTTTCTTCATCCTGTCCGCTTCCGACAGCACATTTTAGGTCTTTTCGATCTTCCATCTTGTATCCCTCTTTCTTTTTCGGATAGCATATGGAAAATCTTAATTTTTATGCAGA
Source organism: Lachnospiraceae bacterium (assembly GCA_022790905.1). Taxonomy (GTDB): domain Bacteria; phylum Bacillota; class Clostridia; order Lachnospirales; family Lachnospiraceae; genus Maccoyibacter. Next base: position 2,472 of record JAAVYC010000227.1, read on the forward strand.
AAAATTGACATGCCTTCCTAAGAATTGCTCCTCCGGTGTCTCGACGCTATCGCTCATTCCCTCATACAATACATCATCAATTTTTTTCATCAATTCTTCTAAAGATGACGCTGTTACCGTCACATAATCTTCTTTTCTCTCTTCTTTATTTTTTTCGGCCCTGATTTCCTTACGTTTTTCCGCAAGTTTTTTCTCTTCCTCTTTTTTCGCAGTCTTCTTTTCTTCTGCCTTTTTCTCCGCTTTCTTTTTCAATCTCTTTTTTTGGGAAACCAAGGATTTGTCCACTACAGCGAAAAAAGAAGCCAACCCTTTCTTATTAAATTCCATTCCATAGGTCTTTACTCCAGGCTTATCGCCAATGCTGGATTTCATTTGTGCAAGCTGCACCTGCGCATTCCTGATAATACCTTCGTATTGTTTTCGATAATTCTCATCCTCTGCCATCCGCTCAATTTTTTCCGTATCAATCAATACAACCATGCGATTGGCATTGGCATATCTTCCGGCATTGGCTTTGGCCTCCTCCTTTTTATCCGGACTGACCAAGACAAAATCCATATTGCCATATTTTCTTCTGAGCTGTTCGTAATATTTTTGTGCCTTTTCGCTCAATTCCGGTTCTCCAACAGTCATTCCTGTGGTGACTCTCGTCTTTTGATTTCTCTGTGTTTTTTGCTCCCTTTGCGTTCTGTCATACGCTTCTGTGGCATAATTTGACTGTGCAATCGTATTTGTGTTCATAGTTTTCCTCCTTGATCTTTTTCTGGTAAATCCTTTTACCTTTTAAATTTTACACATTAAACACGAATATCAATGGACATCCGTTTTACTGCCTGCTGATCTGGCAACTGCTCTTTCCACTCTGCTAACGCTTTTTCTGTAAGTGTTTCCACAAATTCTTCTTCTTTGAGTTCCCCCGCAAATTCTTCAATCGTTCCCTTTGCGAGCTCATCGGTAAACTCCTCACTCACTTCCTCGGCTAATTCTTCGGTCATTTCCTCCGTAAGTTCTTCCGTCACTTCTGTAAGCTCGTCTAAAATCTCTGATAAAATTCCATCGTTTTTCTCGACTCCGGCTGCCTCTTCTGCTGCTTCTTCTCTTCTTTCTTCTGGTGTCTTTGGCTCTAGTTTTTCTGCCGCTTCGGCAATCTTTTCCCCTATCTCTTCCGCTTCATCCATTACGTGGAACATCTGCTCCTGATTATACGCCATTTTTACAGCTTTGATCTCATCCTCATACGTATGAAACGTCTCTAACTTTTTTGCAATCTCTTCTATCGTCTCACATTCACGACTTTTTAGATTTTCCTTCTGCTTTTCCCAGAACTCTACTTCCCGAGATGCTTGCTGCTGCCGCTCTAATTTCTCCTGCGTACTCTTTAGACCGGCACCGCCTAAAAGAAGATTTCCAGCATAGATAGAACCATGCCTTCTATTGTCTGAGACAGACGTATGGTTCATGGTAATCGCTTTCATCTGTCTTCCTCCACAAATTCATTTACTGTTGTTATCTAATTTTTATTTCGGTCCCTTTATATGAAATCTTTAGGAAAATGTCATGAAATAGAGCAAAAAAGACACGATTCAAAACAGAACCGTGCCCTTTTGATTTTCTGCTATTTTTTAATTTTTATGCTCTTTGTCTTACTCCATCCGCCATACACTTTTTTATTAGCTGAATCTATTTTATATGCTCTGATTTGAACATAATATTTTTTACCTTTTTTCAGCTTTGATGCGGTCACAGCTGTCTTACCTTTCACTGATGTTACTTTAGCAGATTTCATATTGGATTTTAAGGAATAGCGAATCTGATAACCTTTTGCTCCGCTTACTTTCTTCGCGGTCGCTTTCAACTTTAATCCTTTTACATTTTCCAGCTTACTAATAACTGTCTTCTTAACGCTGATTTTTTTCCAATGCGCATAGAACGTCGTTGTCTTTTTGATCTTTACTTTACTGCTCTCAGTGATTTTAGAACCGCCGCTCGCTTTCGTATACCAGCCCGCAAAACTATAACCTTTTCTTGTCGGTGAAGGCAGTGTACCATACTTTCCACCATATCCTACACCTTTTGACTTCGTCTTTACAGAACCTTTATTCGCATTAAACTTAACAGTATATTTTTTCAGCCATTTTGCATACAGCGTTTTATTTCCTGTAACTTTCGTACTGAAACTATAAGATTTTTTCAATTTAGAATCTGTATACCATCCTCCAAATACATAGCCTTTTCTTGTAGGATTCTTTGGCTTCTTCGCTTTTGCATTGCGCAATACATACTGTGCTGACACGCTGCTTCCTTTATTTGACTTAAAAGTCACTTTATAACTTTTGCCATCTGTAGTTTTCGTGGAAACAACACTGTCCCAAAATGTATTGCGAACTGCCATCGCTTTGATGGAAGTATTGCTAGATACCTTAAATGTGCCCCTGTAAAGATATGATTTTGTAAATGAAGATGACGGATTCGTCCCATTTAATGTGTAATAAATCTCAGAACCAGACGTCGATGGCTTTATTGTAACCTGTACTCCACCTTTTACTGCTTTTAAACTAATGGAAGGTGTCCCCGTTCTGCTCGATGGGGTACGACAAGTACCAGGATTTGTACGAGTTGCTCCGGAATCTAACGTACAGGCCGGGAGTACTCCTGAATAATAGCTCTCTTCCACATGAGATTCTCCCTGTCCTCCTGACATAGACAAAAGATTACTCCTATTTCGATTAAAAAATTCGTAACCTAATTCATAACCAGCATATCCATCATAATCATCCCAAGTACAATCTACATAATACCAAGAATCATTGATATTGATAATATTCCAGGCGTGATCTCTGCTTGTAACTCCCATTGTATCAACACCTGCTCCATTCATAAGCATCGCAAATGCTTTTGTATATCCCGCACATACCGTGTGATCATCCGCAAATACACTATATGCACTCTGATGGAAAGGATTATCTTCAGAACTCGTTCCATAATTGTCATCATACTGTACTTTCTTTATAACCAAATCATGAGCGATCTTTGCTTTTGCAGCCTCTGTACTGCCCGCCGCAATCTCTCTTTCCCAGGCATCTACCTGCTGCTTTACTGCTGCTGTCGCGGCGCTCCTTGCACTTCCACTCTGAAATTCTGCATAAATTCCCGGTATCATTTCCTCGCTTGTATACAAATACCCATTATACAAAAAATAATACTGCGGATTCGCATAACTAAACATCCAATAGAGCTCTGCTGCACGTGTACGGCTCAGTCCTACTTGACTAAAGTCCACTGCCAAAGCTGCTCTCGCCATACTATCATCCCAATCTACAGCATCCACACTATTCTCCATATAATATCTGCATATATAATCAAGTCCATCCCAAAATGTTCGCTCAAATTGATTCAATCGATTATATATATAGTTAGAAGAATAGATATCCCACTGAGAATTGTACCTGGCAGAAGCCTTTTGTTCCGCTGCTTTATTCAAATCTACTTCCTGTACCTGGGCAGCTTCCTCTTCTGATAACTGCATTCCTTCCGGCTTTTGCAGGCTTCCCATACGCTCCCATGGAGCCAGCGGGGCCTCTTCTTCCTCCTCCGGAATCTCAATATCTTCCGGCTTTTCTATCTCACCTTCCTCTTCTGTTCTATCCTTCTTTGTTCCGTCTTCCTCAATATCTTTTTTATCAATTTCCTCGGAATCGGTATCTTTTTGCGTATCTTCCTGCTCGGTATTCTTATTTTCCTGCAGTTTTCCATCTTCAGGCAAATTAAGTTCCGGTTCTGCCTGTGGTTCCTCCTGAATCTGTGGCTCCTCCGGCTGTTCTTTTTCCGTCGGCATGACTGTTTCCTCTTCCGGTTTTACCGGATTTCCCGCTTCCTCTGCCAGCGCTGTTATGGAAACTGAGGTTGAGGTAACACACACCGCCATGATCAATGCTAAAATCCTTTTTTTCATTGGTCCCTCCTACTCTTTTTTGCTAACAACATAAGTGAGCAATTCCTTTTTGTCACTCTGCACCACTTTAATTTCATAATTAACAATATTATATCCCGCACATCTTTTATTGTCAAACAAATTCAGGGTATCAAAAAGTCCATTTATCACAAAATAAATTTAGACCTTTCGATACCCTGATTAAGCTAAAAGCTAAACAAAAATCTATTCCAAAATCTGGGAGGAATACGCCTCTAATCTCACCTCGTAATCTTTATCTCTAAAACGAAATTGCAATGTTTCCTCGTGATCTGCCAGATTCAAAGTAATAATTTTATACTCACCTTCCAATATTCTGGCAAAAGCCAGCTGTTCATTGCGTACAAGGACGTCCTCATATCCTCCATATTTCACTGCTTCAGAACCGCTTCTAATCTCCGCTAATTTTTTCAGATGTGTAATCAACTCCTGTGCCGTTCCCTCCATCTCTTTTAAATCCAACTTCGGTCTCAAAGGAAGATCTGCATCCATTCCCTGTCCTTTTTCGCCCTCAATTCCCCACTCACTTCCATAATAAATAGATGGGATTCCCGGCATAAAATACAACAGCGTATAGGCATTTCGGATATTTTCTTTTTTTCTGAGCAGACTGCCAATACGGTTTACATCGTGATTATCTAAGAAATTATAGAGACTCATCCCCTCATAGAGGCCTCCTTGACCAAACTGCCTTTTTAGGGAATGTGCAATCTCAAAATAATTTTTATCGTTATGGCTGGAATAAATACCTTTCCAACACTCATAGTTTGTCACAGAATCCAGCATCTCATCGTTTGCCCACATGCGGTAATCTCCATGTATGATCTCTCCCATCAGCCAGAAATCTTCTCTCTTTTCCTTTGTAAAACTGCGCAGTTTTTTGAAAAATTCCTTGTCCACACAGTCCGCCGCATCTAGGCGCAGGCCATCAATGCCAAACTCGTCCATCCACATGCCCACCGCATTTAAAAGATACTCACATACGGCCGGATTTTGCAAGTTTAATTTGACAAGTTCTGCTGCTCCATGCCAGGTCTCGTAGGCAAACGGATCTCCGAGAGGACTGCTCCACGAAAAGTTCAGATTACAAAACCAATCTTTATATTCGGAATGTTCCAGATTTTTCTGTAAATCTAAAAAGGCAAAAAAACCTCTTCCCACATGATTAAATACTCCATCCAGGACAACTCTGATTTCATTCTCGTGAAGTTCTGCGATCACTCGTTTTAGATCCTCATTGGTTCCTAGTCTGCTATCTGTCAAACAGTAATCCGATGTGTCATATCCATGAGAAACAGATTCAAATACCGGTCCAAAATAGACTGCATTCACACCTATTTCTTTCAGATGTGGAATCCATTCCAATACGTCTAAAATACGATTTCCTGCCGTTTTCTCTCCCTCATTGTATCTCGGTGCACCAGTAAATCCCAGTGGATAAATATGATAAAAAATAGATTCATTGACCCAATTTTTTTCTGACTTTTTATTCATTTTTGTTCCTCGGCTTTCTTTTTCTATCTATTTGTCAGAGCCTACTGCCTCTTGAACATAAATATTTTCGCAGAATCGCTCCAACTTCTAACATATTGTAGCATTTTCCTTTCTGAAATACTATCCCAAATTCATGGAATCGTTCCCCATTTTTTGTCATATTTATGTCATATAAACGTCCTATGAGAAAAGGAGACAATTTTATGGCTATCGGTTATCTGACCATACAAGTACAAACTGCCCAGGAAGCTCTGCCATTGAGCGGTGCATGGATCCGTATCCTAGATGATCAAGGAAACAATGTCTATGAACTGACGACAGATGAGAGCGGAGATACACAGACGATTCCTCTAGAAACATTGGATAAAAATTTTTCACAAAACCCCTATTTTTCAGGGCTTCCCTATGTGAGTTACAATGTATTGATACAAGCCGCCGGATTTAACTCTCTTTATGTTTCGGATATCCCTATTTTCGACGGTGAGACGGCTTACCTGCCAATTTCTCTCATTCCGATGCAAGAGACACAGCGCAGCCCCATACAGGCGGAAATTTCTATCGGACAGCCAGCCGTTGCGATGCAGACGCCGCGAAATCAGGAAGGAACCGTCGCCGAACCACGTGTACTGCGCCAGGTTGTGATCCCAAATCCAATCACTGTGCACCTTGGCTCTCCAAGTTCCTCTGCCTCTAACGTACGCGTTTCATTTCCGGACTACGTCAAAAATGTGGCAAGCAGCGAGATCTATCCAACCTGGCCTGAAGCTGCTCTAAGAGCCAACATTTATGCGATTATCACATTTGCACTCAACCGTATCTATACCGAATGGTATCGAAGCCGTGGCTATTCTTTTGATATCACCAACAGTACTGCCTATGACCAGTATTTTGTGTATGGTCGCCCAATCTATGAGTCCATCAGCAAAATCGTAGATGAAATTTTTAATGAATATGTCCGAAGAAAGGGACAAAACGCTCCCTATTTTACTTCTTTTTGCAACGGAACTACTGCCACTTGCCAGGGGTTATCTCAATGGGGCACGGTGACATTGGCAAATCAGGGCCGCACCCCTCTACAGATTCTGCGCTCTTATTATCCAAAAGACATTGAAATTACTGAGACTAATATCATTACAAATGTCCTATCCTCTTATCCGGGAACGGCGTTAAAAGTTGGAAGCAAAGGACTCGATGTACAGACAATTCAAACTTATTTGAACAGAATAAAAAAAAATTATCCCGCTATCCCTGCTATTACGGATAAAGAAGGTGTATTCGGAAACAGTACCAAAGCGGCCGTAACCAAATTCCAGAATATTTTCAAATTGACAGCAGATGGTATTGTCGGAAAATCCACCTGGTATAAAATCTCAAGTATTTATACAGCAGTGACCAGGCTGGCAGAATTAAACAGTGAAGGTAACACGCTTGGAATTGGCACCGTCCCTCCAAATACCACATTGCGTCAAGGCTCAACGGGGCAGGATGTCATCACCCTGCAATATCTTTTGAACATGATCTCCGAGTATTACCCAAGTGTCCCTGCTCCGACACAGGACGGCATTTTTGGCAGCGGAACCTCTCAGTCCGTCATCGCTTTTCAGCAGGCGATGCGTCTGAATCCCGACGGCATTGTAGGTGCACTCACATGGCAGGCTCTCTATGATACTTATCAAGGAATTGGAGAAAATGTTCCTTTGCCTGGTCCAGGCGGAGACAGTATAGAGTATATTGTCCGTGCAGGGGATAGTCTATGGCTGATCGCCCAGCGGTACAATACCACGGTGGACGCCATTAAAAATCTAAACGGACTTACAAACGACATGCTAAATATTGGCCAGGTTTTAAAAATTCCTACGTCCCAAGTCACGCCATATATTGAATATACAGTTCGCTCCGGTGACACTCTCTGGCAACTCGCTAGAACATATGGCACAACAGTAGACGCCATTAAAAGTCTAAATGGACTCACAAGTGATATGTTAAATATCGGGCAGGTTCTACTCATCCCTCAGCGCTAGCTGAAAGATCCAATCCTATATTCGTCGTGTCAAAAGGTTCTTTTTCATTGTAAAGCAAAGAAAATTCATACCTTTTGACACTTTAATTTTATCCTTCGGATTAACTGATCTGCCACCTCACATAACTGCCATTCTCATCTTTTCCGACAATCAACTGATCCTCTATCTCCTGCTTTAGTTCTGTTACATGCGAGATGATACCCACCAGTTTTGAACCGCCTGCCATCTGCTTTAAGACTTTCACCGCCTGATTCCTAGAATGTTCGTCCAGGGCTCCAAACCCTTCATCGATAAACATAATATCGAGATTGAGCGCTGCTGAATGTTCCTGTATTTGATCCGCCATTCCAAGAGCCAATGACAATGCCGCCATAAAAGACTCTCCGCCGGAAAGCGTGCGGACTTCTCTTTCTTTTCCGGTCACCGTGGAATAAACCATCAAATCAAGTCCCCTATTCTTTCCATCTCCGGCTCTCTCTTCCCGACACATGCGCAGTTCAAACTGTCCTGCGGACATATCCTGAAATCTGCGATTTGCTGCATACAAGATTTTTTCCAGATGGTAGCGCTGCACATAGGTTTCAATATCCATACGGGAACCGCTCACATTACCAGACAGCGCTTTGTATAAGGCATCCAGTTTACTGTGTTCTTGTATCATTTTTTCTCGCTCACTCAAATATGGAGCAAGCACTTTGCAGACCTCTGCGTTACTTTCATAGTATCGTTTGTACTGTTCCAAATACTCTCTTTCCTCCTGGAGTCTCTCCTCTGCCTCGTTCATCTCCTGTTTTGCGATTTCTATGTCCGGTCTTGGACGTGCGCCAATGGCTTCTTTCGCCGTCCTCTTCCGATCCTCAGCAGTAGCTTTTTTTACCCCATGCTTTTTGACTCTTTCCCGTAGCTCGTCCTCCTTTTGCCTGTCATATTTCTCGGTGAACTCCTTCCATTCCGACTCTGCCAGATTTTTTTGGCTCATAAGCTGTTCATATTCGTTTTTCGTTTGAAAACATTTTTCCCTCTGGTTTGGAAGTTCCTGCGAATATTTCAAAATCAATGCTTGACATTGCTCTTTTTCTTCTTTTGCTTTTGCGGCGGATATTGCGATTTCCTGATAACTCTTATCCTTTTGACCTTTTCTCTCTTCTGCTTCCTGCAGTGCTATATCTGCGTCTTTTTCTGTCGCATATTCTCCGGAATTTTTCAGACTAGTAAGTGTTGCTGTTTCTCTCTCCAATATTTTCTCTGCATTCGTTGCTTCTTCTCTCGCCGTCTCTACCCCCTCTCTCAATTGTTGCTTTTTTCCATTGATACTATCTAAAGAATCTTGAATTTCTTTTTGCTTTTTCACTTTTTGTGCAATCTGCGTGCCCTCTTTTTCGACTGTCTTTTTCCACTCTGCACTGGTCTTTTGCATCTGTCTCAAATCCAGTTCTTTTGGAAGATTGGAAACACTTTTTTGCAGACGCGAATATAATTTTTCTAGACTATCTTTCAACCTATTTTCTTTTTCATGATAAAGCTTTCTGTCTGACTCCGATTCTGCCGCGGCTAATTCCTGCAAATCACGCAACTTCTTTACTTCTTCCGCCTGCGTATCGACAACTTCTTTTGTGAGACCTGCGTATTCCTCCCTTTGCCTGCACGGATGCGGATGTTCTAACGAACCACACACGGGACATGGTTTTCCAGATTCCAGTTCACCCGCTAAAAATCCGGCCTGCGCATCAAAAAAAGCCCTTCGCAGTTCCTCATACTTTTGATTTTCTCTCTGATATTTCTCGCTGGAAACCTGGTATTTGCATTTTGACGTCTCTGCTTTTTCCCGCTGATTTCTCACATCTGATTCCAGTTCCACAGCTTCTTTCGAAGCTTCTACAAAACTAGACGCCTCGCTATTTTTTATCTCCCACTGGGCATAATCTTTTTCGACATCTTTCAATTCTTCCCATTGTGTTTTCCAGACTGTCTCCCGCTTTTCTAATTCCTCTAATTTGCTCTGTTTTGCATTGAAAGTATTCCTGGTTTTCTCAAATATTTCCTGCCTGGCAGCAACTTCCCGTTCCCTCTTTCTTACTTCTGCAAAGAGTTCTTTCGCCTTTGACACTTTCCCCGATATCGTTCCAAATAATTTAAGCTCTTCTTCTAATGACCTTCTTGCTTCTACTTCTTTTATGGTCTCATTTTCTACAGTTTTTTCGAAATCTGGCAATGCATCCTGTTGCTTTTTTAAGGATATCTTTGTATAGCATACTGCCTCTGTGGCCTCCCGATATCTCTCATAAACCGCCTTTGTTTCATATGCATCGCGCAATTTTTTTATCAAAATCTCTGCTTTTTCCATCTCTGCTTCTTGCTTCTGACATTCAGCGAGTTCTGCATTGGCACTCTCTAATTGCTCAAAAAATTTCAATATGTCCTCTGCATTTTTATACAGGTCACGTTTTTCATCCCGCATCTTGTCTGCTTTTTCGTATCTTTTTTCTGCGCTCTGTTTCTCTTTTTCTAACTGCTCGCACAGTTGCCCCAACTCATCAAAAAAATCCCGGATTATAGCAACCTCTCCGTCCTCAATTCGCTTTTTTAGTTCCGATAATTTTTCCCTGTCCTTATATTCCTCAGGAATCACAACACGAGACGTCTCCATCTGACACGCCGTTTTGATTTTATTTATCTCGTCCTCTTTTTCTTTCTTGCGCTGTCCCAACTCCTCCACAATATTTTGAAACAATTCTGTGTGAAATAACTTACGAAAAATCTTCCTTTTGTCATCCGATTTTGCTCGCAGCAACTCCATGAACTCGCCCTGCGCGATCATGGCGATCTGCATAAACTGATTCTTTGTCAATCCGACGATTTCTCTTAATTTTTCATCCGTCTCTTTTTGTGGATATTCGCTTCCATCCGGCATAATCAGGGATACTGAACTACTCTCGTCTTTCACGCCTTTTCCTCGTTTCAACGGTCTTTGATGTTTTGGGATACGCCGAACAATATAGGTGCCAAAATTCTCTGAAAACGTCAATTCAACACATGGCTCCGTCCCCAAATCCGCAAACTGGCTTTGCAGCTCTACGCCGTTTTTCTTATTCGTACTGGAACTCGCTTCTCCATAAATTGCAAAAACAATCGCATCGAAAACCGTCGATTTTCCGGCCCCTGTATCTCCCGTGATCAAAAAAAGATTCTGATTTGGCTTTTCAAAGTCGATGGTAGTCTTTTTTCCATAGGAGCCAAATGCCTGCATCGTCAATTTTAAAGGCTTCATTTTCCTTCTCCCCTCTGTACTTTATTAATGATATCGCGCAAGATTTCTTTTTGATTACCATCTGGTTCTTTTAAAAAAGCACAGCATAACTCAAACGGGTCTAAATCTGCCTCTGTCAAAAATTCGCTGCGATCATTCTCTTTTCTAGAAACTTTTCTGCGAATCTCTAACAAATATGGAAATGCAATGCGGATTCGTTCCTGCATATCAATCACATCCAGATCCGTTTGATCAGTAAGAATCACTGTCACATAATCGTTACATGCTTTTTTTAGAACCTCTTCCAGGCTCCCTTTGATGATACGTACCTGCCGCCTCGGTTTCAACGGCAGCACAGTCGTTTTTATTCCCGCACTTTTCTCTCCAATTTCGACCATAACGATCCCTTTTTGTTGTCCTGACTCGCTGACAGAACATGCCAAAGGAGTCCCGCAATAACGAAACTGTTCTTTTCCGACTTTCATCGGTTTATGAATATGGCCAAGAGCCGCGTAATCAAATTCTTCTAAGACGTCCGCAGACACCACATCAATATTTCCAACGGTTTTTATCTCCGAATCCATTCGATCCACTTCCTCCACTTTTTCCCCTATTGGCAAATAGAACTGATGACTGACGAAAACATTTCGTTCTTCTCTACAGATTGTCTCCCTTTTTAGCAACCCGCGTATCGTGTCATGATAGGATAGATTGTTTCCATTCTCATAGACACCCACAATTGATTTCACCATGGAAGGCCTCACAAATGGGAGCAAATAAAAATTGACATTTCCATATCTATCCTGTAAGGTCACTTTCTCAATATACTCCTCCTCATTTTGCGGGGGTATACCAACCATGTACAAATTCTGCTTAGACAATATACTCCGAAAGCAATTCACACGCGGCGCACTGTCATGATTCCCACTGATCATCATGAGAACTGCGCTCGGAAGTGACTCTGTCAAATGCGCGATAAACCGATCAAATATTCCGACTGCTTCCGCAGAGGGAATTGCTTTATCATAGATATCGCCCGCAATCACAATCGCCTGTGGCTGCTCTTTTTTCGCGATCTCAACAATCTGTTTTAATATATATATCTGATCTTCACCAAGATCTCGATTCATCAATTTCAATCCAATATGTAAATCTGATAAATGAAAAAATTTCACTATTTTCCTCCTCTATGCAAAAAATTTATTTATATTGCCATTCTATCATATAAGAACGCCTATTAATAAAAAGATTGAAACACTTAGGAAAGAAAGATATAATGAAAAACAATAAATTTTTGAATGGATGGTGATAGAATGTTTAGAATTTGTATGTTTACAATATTGGGATATTTATCGGGAAGTGTCTTATACGCCCGCCTCTGGGGTCATGTTCTATGCCAAAAAGATATTGCAGATTACAGCGCAGATAAAAATCCGGGAACTGCTAACGCATTTCTCTATGGTAATTTTGTATGCGGGTTACTAACTTTACTCTGCGATTTGTTAAAGGGATTTCTTCCCGTCCGTCTCTTTTTTGGCGAAACACTCCTTCAGGAAGCACGGCAGGCATTTGTGCTGGCAGCTCCGGTCATCGGTCATACGTTCTCTCTTTTTCACGGATTTCACGGTGGGAAAGGAATTGCTGTTACATTTGGATGCCTGATAGGGCTCTATCCAGAATACCGGCCTCTGGGGCTGCTGGTATTTTTCTTTCTCTTTTTTTCGAGTATTTTGCGTATCACACCCCATTTTTATCGCACAGCCGCCGCATATCTTGGAACATTAGCTGCAATGGCTGTCTGTTTTGGAGTGAAAAGTGCACCATTTATCGGCTTCTTCCTTATTACGGCTGCTGTCTGCTTCCGCCTGCATGAGAGTGAAGAACCGAGAGAAAAAGCGGAGGTTCGATTATTATGGATGCGTTAATTTTGTCATGTGGAACGGGAGGCGGACACAATGCAGCCGGCATAGCCATGAAAGAACAACTTGAAAAACGGGGACACCATGTGGTCATGATGAATCCTTATCGCTTAAAAAGCGACCGACTCGCATCGGCGATCAACGGAACCTATATAAAACTGGCTCAAAAAATCCCCACTGCCTTTGGGCTGCTTTATCGAGCAGGAATGCTTTATCGCCGGTTGCCTTTCGCATCGCCCATCCATTATTTAAACGGAAAAATGGGAGCACTCTTACAAGATTACCTGAAAAGAAATCATTTTGACGTCATAATTATGCCGCATATTTTTCCGGCTCAGATCTTATCCAATATGCGAAACAACGGCCTGGCTATCCCAAAAACAATCTATATCGCTACCGATTACACTTGTATTCCTTTTACTGAAGAAGCGACATGCGACGCGTATGTAATCCCCCACAAAAAGTTAGCAGAAGAATTTTCCAGATATGGCGTCCCTACTGACAAAATTCATGCTCTTGGAATTCCGGTTCTAGAATCTTTTTCAGAGCCAATGTCAAAAAATCAGGCAGCAAAACTGCTAAATTTAGATCCAAACAAAGAATATATTCTAATTTCTGGCGGCAGTATGGGAGCGGGAAAAATAGAACACGTAATCCGAATTCTGTTAAAATGGCGCCAGAAAGATATTCATAGAGAATTGATCGTCCTATGCGGCAGCAATCACAAACTCTATAAAAAGCTAAAAAGACGATATAAACGTGAAATTTTATTGCAGGAATATACAGACAAAATGGCTGCATATATGAAAGCGAGCGAAATGATTGTCACAAAGCCAGGAGGGCTTTGTTCCACAGAATCGGCCGTCTCTGGACTTCCAATCCTTCATATTACACCAATTCCCGGATGTGAGAACTCTAATATGAGCTATTTTTCACAGCACGGAATGAGCATTGCTATCAGACATCCTCAAAGAGAATTGTTAACTGCCGTCTTATCTCTCCAGGATGACAAACGCCGCCTTTTTATGACTCAGAAGCAGAAAAAGAACATCCATCCACATGCTGCTCTCGATATATGCAAGCTCGCAGAACAACTTGTGCAAAACAAAGTGGAAAAGCCCTATTCAACTCCCCTGCCCCCTCAATCTTGAGAGGATTGCACACTTTGCTGCGCCAAAGGCACTGATAAAGGACTCACACACAATAATTCTTGACAGAAATAACCGGCGTGACTCACGCCCCGCCGGTTTTAACATCAAATTCTTCTTCAACAAACATTTATGTATCTATTAAAATAATACATCACTATATAAAATATCAGCCTTTCCCACTGCAATGATATCGTTCATCATCTTAAGATCACCAAGTCCTCCAATTGTCGCAATCAGAGCACTCACATTTTTCTTGATCTCAGATGCCAGTCGAATATTGCTGCCATGCATAATCCCCAGCGATGGATATTTTTTATTAAAAGGGTCTTTGACAGCATCCACACCGGCAGCCACATAGATAATATCCACTTTTTGATCAAGCGCTTTCGCTATCTCAACGCCTTCTTCCACCGAATAGCCATCGGATATAAACTCAGCTCCGCTCATACAAAATTCAAGAACCAGTTCATTTCCAATCGCTTCCTGAATTTTCTCAATAATGTCGAGTACAAGACGCATACGATTTTCAAAACTTCCACCCCATTGGTCTGTTCTGTCATTTTTTCGCGGTGAAATAAAGTCCCCCAAAAATGTCCCTGTCTCACCGTGGATGACACATACTTTACATCCTTCTTCTCTCGCATTTAAAGCTTCCTGCGCATACATTTTCGGAATCTTTAAGAGATCCTCTTCCGGAATTAGGCTCACACGATCCCTATCACTGAGAATATCGCATCTGTTCGCTATCCGGGCACTGAGATCTGCTTCTATACCGGAATCAGAACTTTTGAAAACCCGGGTTTTAAAAATAACCCCCTTAATATTAAGCGGGCTTAAAAGATACTGGTTGTTTAAAGTCTGCATAATCTTCTCCTCAAATCCGCTAAACACATTGTCTTATTTATATCCATTATAACGAATTTTTCTCTCACTTCACAATTGCATAAAAATTGTAGTTGTCACAACCTCAGATTGTGGTATAATGAGCGTTAACGAGGAGAATATGTCTGCATATTCAACGAACATTGTTCTTAATGTATCACACTCACAGGGGAGATGATCATATGGAATTTAGAAATATGCAATACTTTATTAAACTGACGGAGTGCAATAGTATTTCCCAGGCAGCCAGAGAACTCTATATCTCACAGCAAGCTTTAAGCAAAGCAATCAAAAAATTAGAGGAAGAATTCGAGACTCTTCTCTTCCTGCGAACAACACAGGGGATTCAATTGACAGAAGACGGACAGTATTTGAAAAGTAAGTTCAAGCATATCTGTCATAATTTAGAAGAGGCAACACATGAATCCTACAATTACTTTAACATACACCGCGGTAATCTGAAATTTTGTGTGGCTCCCGGATTTTTTCGCAGTATCCCGATCCATTATCTGCTGGAATTTGAAAAACAGTTTCCAAACTTGACTTTAGAGCAAATTGAGATTGTGGACAAAGAATGTGAGAATTATGTAAAAGCCGATATTCACCATTTTGGCCTCTCGACCAAACCCTGGCATCTGCAAGGCTTCCAATTTTTACCGCTATATCGCGAACAATTATTTTTTATCGCCAGCAAAAAACATCCTCTTGCCCATAAAAAAGAAATTCTTTTAAACGAATTATTAAATGAAAATTTTCTTTTTTTCAATAATCGCTACAACATTCATTACCGCACAGCCTGTTTTTGCAAGAAGGCTGGTTTCGAGCCAAATATCGTCTATAAATCCGCCGATGTCAGCCAACTGGTAAAACTTGCAGCACAAAATCAGGGGATTCTCATCTGTGTAAAACATGTTTACGAAGAAGCTAACCGAGAAGAACTTGTCTGCATTCCTATTGTTGACGAAAATATGTATTGGGAAATCGGCGTAATTTTTCAGGACTTCCAAAAACTGGGCAAAAATGCCAAATTATTTATCAATTATTTTATCTCCAAATTGAGTTAAAAAGGATCTTTTCCAGATGGGAAAGATCCTTTTTTATGTATTCTTCTTATTACGCCTCTGCCTTTTTCAATTTTCCTTCCGTAATCACCGCAACAACTGCAAACGCTATGATGATAACAACCGGAGCAATCACCGATATAGAACTGTCCGGATTTACAAGGCCCATAGCCGGACAAATCACAAATGCAAATACGGAACAAACCAGCATAGCAAGTGATGGCGGATCGACATATCCCTCTCCATATACCAGGAAGAGATCTGCGAGAAGATCACCCGCGTAATGTGCAAAGATACCGAATGCGAATCCCCAGAGCAAAACGCTGATCTCTGAACATCCTGCATTGTATGCCATCTGTCCTCCATATGCGCCTACCAAACCGGTGTGATGGAGAACCGGACACGGCAGACCACAGCACATGAGAATCAGGAACACAACGGTAACCGCCCAAACCGGTACGAATGAAACGCCTGCGATCATTGGATTGTTCACTGTCTTTGAGAACTCACTGAGAACATACACAAGATACGCCGAGATGAATCCCACAGCACCACCAAACAACCAGTAGGAATATCCATGTCCATATGTCATATGAGGAAGCCATTTATTCTTACTCGTAAGCCCAAAACGTTTGTCACCTTCCGGAACTTTTCCAATCAGCCCCTCATTACCAAACATAATTTTAGAAATCATATTGAGTATTACAATCGTTGCCGCTACTGTATCAAATACACCTGGCATGTATGTTCCAAATGCAACATTCATATACCAGCCAACGACTCCAAAGACTCCGCCTACAACGAGTACATCCACTTTTTGTAAAGATCCAAGTGGAAGTGCAAGACCCTTGCTATCTTCAATATAGCCTCTCTTCCACGCATAATTCATAGCGCAAAGCGCTGGTCCAAACGCTACCTGCGGTCCTAAAAACATACCGAAAGCAATTTCAGATATAATATTAAACTCACAGCCCGCCATAATGGCAAACACACCTATAATCGAGACAAGGGCTGTAAGGATAACCGATCCGAGAGCACCAAGAGCCGTCGCTAAGGCTCCGGATATGAATGCTGTAAGTATCGTAATCAAAATATCCATATTTTCCTCTCCTGTATAAGACTTTTATTAAATGTCAAGTGCTCTGTAATATCCGACTTTGACAGCGTCAACGACACGGCCCGCTTTGATTGCATCGCCAACTTCAAATACACGTGGAGCAGTATTGTAAAGCTCATCGGCAAGAGCGCGGTTTGCTTTCATACCTGCCGCAAGGAGAATGGTATCTGCCTCAAGAAGAAGTTCTCCATCAGGTGTATCACAAAGGAGTCCTTTGTCAGTTACTTCTTTTGCCGTAGTATTGACTTTAATCTGAATCTTACTGTCACGGATATATTTATCCAGCGCAACTTTATGCATCCAATAAGAATCAACAGCCCAGGTATCTTTCATCTCTACAATGGTTACATCCTTACCAATCATATCAAGATAAATTCCAACCTCGGAACCAACAAGTCCACCGCCTAGAATCACTACTTTCTGACCAACTGCAGGTTTTTCACTCTCAAGAGCTTCTAATCCGACAACTTTTGCATTGTCAATACCAGGAATCTGCGGAACGATCGGTGTTGCACCTACTGCGGAAATAACAACATCTGCACCCATTGCTTCTACCTGCTCTGGCGTCACTTCTGTATTCAGGTGAACCTCAACGCCTGCCTTTTCACAGCGTGCAGCGAGTACTTCTACAAAATGATACATATCTTTTTTGAACGGAATATACTGCTCATGGACAATCTGTCCGCCGAGTCTGTCTTTCTTCTCGTAAAGCGCTACAGAGTGGCCTCTTTGAGCTGCTGTGATTGCCGCTTCCATACCACCTGGGCCACCGCCCACAACAACAACCTTCTTCGGTGTTGTTGCCGGGAATCCATATTTATTCTCCAGTTCATCACCGATAACAGGATTAAATGCACAGCAATAGTTTCTATTTGACAGATAATTAAAAAAGCAGGAATAACAACGGCAGCACTGTGTAATATCATCTTTGTTTCCAGAGAACGCTTTTTCCGGGAAATAAGGATCGCAAAGCGACTGACGTGCAACTTCAACGATATCTGCTTTTCCAGAAGCAATGATCTCTTCCATCATATCCACA
>JAAVYC010000228.1 GCA_022790905.1 Lachnospiraceae bacterium
ATTAAACATATCGTATAAAATTTGAATCCCTAAATGTGACATACCAATCTCATACACATCGGGAAAACACATGGCAAAACGAATATCCACATCATGGATCTCTTTGACCACACTGTTTAATTCATGTCCGATATATCTTGCAGGTTTATCGACCCTCATTAAAATTTCATCACTTAAAGCTAGTTTTCTCATCATTTCCCCTTTAGTTTTTATCTGTTTTGAGTCTTCAAATGACTGTCTCTTCATGAACAAAGAGCATATCGATTAGTCGCACCCATTTTTCTAAAATCGGCTCCAAACGGAATTGTTCTATATCAATGGTGGTATTATAAGAAAATTGTTCCCGCAAAACATCGTCTTTCATCAACATTAATATTTTATCTGTCATGTCCTTTAAGTTAAAGGCCGGTATCAAAAATCCGTTTACTCCGTGGGAAATCAATTTTCTCGGTCCAATCGGCACATCAAAAGCGACACTTGGGACACGAGCCGCCTTTGCCTCTAAAAAGCACATCCCCAATCCCTCTTCACGGGAAGCCATAACCAAGATAGAGGCTCTTTGCAGATAGTCGTTTACGTTTTTTACGGTTCCCGTTAAAATCAACTGTTTTCTCAAACCATGGCGTTTTTGGACATCTTCTAGCAGTGCTCTGAGTTCTCCATCTCCTAAAAAGTACCACTTCCAATCGCGGTGCTTTCCCAAAATTTCTGGAATAATTTTTGCCAGCATATCAATTCCTTTTCCTGGAATCAAGTGTCCTATGGTAATCAATATTTTTTCCCGCGGCGCAATGTCAGACAGATCCTCCGGTATTTCCACGGGATTATAGATTGCAATAATTCTCTCTTTGCGGTGTAACAATTTCTGATAATTCTGTTTGTCGTGTTTCGTTAGAGTCACCATATAATCTGAAAAACGTGCTGAAAAACGCGCAATGATCCTTCGATAGAGAAATTTTTGTTCAAAATAGTAACTGAAATGTTCCCAAGAAACTACTTTTACAGAAAGCCCTGTTGCAGCGGGAATGGATAAGATATCCAAGACGATATCAATATCTATGATAATGTCAATTTTTTGTTCTTTTAAAAATTTTCTTAGCCGTGGAACAAACGGCAGATAGGCAGGGCCCGGAGAGACCCAGCATTTGTCACTTTTTAGGACAAATCTCTCGATTTTAGGCAATATAAAAAAAAAGGGATCCGACTTTTGCTCCACAAGACTTAAAAATAAAATCCTGTATTTCCCCATGCGAGCTAAACCGTTGGCAATAACCGAGGCAACTTTTTCCGTCCCTCCGCTTTTTGTAATGTCTCCAGAAAAAAAACAAATGCTTTTCATAATTGCTCCACTATATCCTATCTAGATTCCTCATTTTCCCAGGCGAGTTCCATACTTTCTGCAAAAGATTTATAGATCTCTCGGTAGGCATCTTCCATATAGGCGAGTTGATATTTGGCCATCACTCTGCGATAACCGTTTTCCCCCATCTCATGGCATTTGGATTTATCCCTTGCCATGGTCACAAGAGCCTGCGCGATCTCTTCCACATTCATAATATGTGTGACAATTCCAGCTTCGCCGAACTCATCATTGTCTCCTAGAATCAGCCCCTTACAATGTCCCACGTCTGTGGCAATGACCGGTTTATGTGCCGCAAAACTCTCCAATATAGTCAGCGGCTGTCCCTCGCTGATACTTGTTAAGATTGTCAGATCCATTTTTCCGAGATATTCTTTGATATCAATTTTCCCTGTAAATTCAATATCAGAAATTCCCATCATTTCTACTAGATCAAAACATTCCTGCGCATATTCTTTTTCTTCCTCCCAGGGTCCCATAATCCAAAGCTTTAAGGAGGCTTCTTCTTCCTTTGCAAAAGCGAATGCCTGTATTAAAGTTTTAATATCTTTGATCGGCGCAATTCTAAGAATAGCTCCCACATATGTTTTTTCCTCTTCTTCTGCTGTCTTTCCCGGAAGATTTTGCAGATTCTCCACTGCGATACCATTCGGAGTAATTCTTAGTTTTTCAGGAGGACATCCGAGTTCTAATTGCAGTTCTCTAGCATGCCCATATAAACTAGTCACCAAATCTGCCTTATCGTATGCAAGGTTAGACATCTTTCGAAATTGTTCAATCCATATATTTTTATAGATACCCTGCACCCATTTTGCCTTGATCAATTCCTCTTCCCGCTCTCTGGTATAAATGCCATGTTCGGATATCAGAAGACGTCCTCCGTACATATATTTTGCCATACTTCCTAAGACACCTGCATATCCGGTCGCTGTACAGTGATATAGATCCGCTTTTGGAAGCTTCATTTTCAGGCAGAAAAACAGCGGAAGATAGATCGAGCGCATCATCCATAAAAAGTCAGAAAAAACAATCTGACTGTAATTTAAGTTATAACATTCTGTAACCGCATTGAAAAAATCCATTCCCATCAAAAGGTTATTGACAGAAATCGACTCTTTCTGAAACAGATCAAACAATGTCTGCCAATCTACTTGCTGATTCAAGATCAGGCTGCGAAGTGCGTTGTATTCCTTTTTTCCCAGAAACTTTTTTCGTTTCCGTTTTCTGCCCCAATCGTAATCCTCTAGATAGAGTTCATGTATTTCTATCACATTTTCAGGCAATTCATACACATACTTCCCTCTCCAGGAACGGTTGGGCACAATGGTTAAAATGATAAATTGTTGATTTGGAAATGACTGTATCAAACGATGTATCCAACTGGATACTCCACCCACAACATATGGATAACACCCTTCTGCTATCATACAGATTTTCACGATACAATGCCTCCTTATCTCTGAGCTAGCTCCTGCGTAATATCTTCCCATGTGACGCCTTTTTCCACCATCAGAACCATGACATGATAGAGGAAATCGGAAACTTCATACTTGATCTCTTCTGGATCCGGGTTTTTTGCGGCAATCACAATTTCCGTACATTCCTCTCCTACTTTCTTTAAAATTTTATCAATTCCTTTGTCAAATAAGTAATTTGTGTAAGAACCCTCTTTTGGATTCTCTTTTCGATCTACAATCGTTTGATATACGCTTTCAAATACTTTTAATGGATTCTTTTCAATATATTCTTTTTTTACGATTTCATTAAAGAAACAGCTCGGTTTTCCCGTGTGACAGGCAACTCCAACTTGCGATACCTTTGCCAAAATCGTATCAAAATCGCAGTCCGCCGTTAACTCCTTTACATATTGGATATGGCCAGATGTCACTCCTTTCATCCAAAGTTCTTGCCTGCTGCGACTGTAGTAAGTCATTTTTCCACAGCTTAACGTGGCATGATAGGCTTCCTCATTCATGTAAGCACACATTAAGACTTCATTGGTTTTATAGTCTTGAACAATGACCGGTATCAATCCATCAGAATTTTTCTTTAAGTCTTCCCATTTCAAAGAGGGATCAAAATTATCCATTTTAATGCCTTCTTTTGACAGTAATGTCTTTAACTTCATAATGTCAGTCCCGGAGTCATTGATAAATTCTCCGCAGATACCGCGAACATTCTCACGCTTTAGCAGGGCACTCAGACGCTCCATATCCAATTCATTTTGCTCGACAAGATAAATCGTGTCCGTCAGATTCTCCACAGAATCTAGAATTTCCTGGTTCATAACGAGAATCTCATGGACATGTTCTGAGAGTTCATTTTGATTCTTAAAAAGATAATCTACTGTCTTTAAAGAAATGATAATCTTCTCTTTTCCAAAACGTTTCGAGGCCTCTTTGACAAGCGCCGCTGTGGAATGTTTCGAACCATTTAAGATGACTTCCTTACATCCAGCATAGATTAACTTCTTGACATCCTCTAGACGGTTGATATTTCCTCCTGCACAAAGAGGTATCTCAAGCAGACGATTGAGTTCTTTGATCGTATGAATGTTCAACTCATGTTCTTCGTCCTCTGTGGACAAATCGTAGATCAAGATCTTGTCGATACCGCTGTCGTTATATAATTTGATCAGATTTTTCATGTCTTCAATTTCTTCTAGGTTATCAATACTCTTTACGGCTTTTCCATTTTTCAGGTACAAAGTCGCAACCAAATTTTTATGCTCTCTCATTTTTACAGACTGCCTTTCGTAGATAAGATATCTTTAATTCTAGGATCTGATACCGTCGCTTCATCTAAAGCCTTAGAAAATGCTTTAAAGATCGCTTCGATGATGTGATGATTATTCGATCCGGATAGTATTTTTATGTGAAGATTCATTCCTGCCGTATAAGAAATTGCGTAGAAGAATTCTCTTATCATTTCAGTATCTAAATCTCCCACGCGTTCGGATGAAAATTCGGCCTCAAAAGAAAGATATGGTCTTCCCGATAAATCCAGAGCACATAGTACCAGTGTCTCATCCATCGGAAGGATACAACTGCCGAAGCGCCGGATTCCGACTTTGTCTCCAACGGCTTCTTTGATTACAGTTCCGAGTACAATTCCAGTATCCTCTATTGTATGATGACAATCGACACCCAGATCACCGTTTACACTCACTTCCAGATCAAAGAGTCCATGTCTAGCAAACCCTTCTAACATATGATCAAAAAATCCAATTCCTGTATCCACTTCATAAGTTCCATGCCCATCTAGATTCAAAGAGATTTCAATCTCTGTTTCCTTGGTCTTTCTTTCCCATCTGGCAATGCGTTTCTCATCCATAGTTCATCCCATCCTTCACAAATTAATTGATACCGTTACTTTTGTTTTCATCTTCAAATCTTACTTTAATCGAATTTGCATG
>JAAVYC010000229.1 GCA_022790905.1 Lachnospiraceae bacterium
CTCTTTGACCAAAGCATTTCCCTTTTCCTCTTCCGCTCCTATATTTACAATAGCCACTTTGGGTTTTTTAATTCCTATCACGTGCTCCATATAAATGGAACCCATTTTTGCAAATTGAACCAGATGGCCAGACCTCGCATCCACATTAGCGCCGCAGTCAATTAAAAGGGACATCCCCTTTTCTGTTGGAATCAATGGTGCAAGAGGCGCTCTTTCAACTCCCCTGATTCTTCCCACGATGATCTGTCCGCCCACAAGGATCGCTCCAGAACTTCCAGCTGAGATAAAGGCATCTGCCTCCCCTCTTTTGACTATGTTCATGCCTACGACAATGGATGAATCTTTCTTTCGCCTGATCGCAACGACTGGTGGTTCCGCCGTCTCAATTATTTCTGACGCATGAACAATCTGTAACTGTTCCTCGGAATAAGTGTATTTTTTCAATTCTTCTGAAATGACATCTTCTTGCCCTGTCAGAATCACCTGAATATCTTCTCTCTCCTGAATAGCCTCCACGGCGCCCTTTACAATCTCGACAGGCGCATGGTCTCCGCCCATTGCATCCAGTACGACACGTACCTTTTCCTGCATAGGATAACCTCCTCCTTCTACATCTATAGAAAATATACTATATCTGTTTCTATAAATCAACTCCCAAAACAGATGTCTAGTAATTTTTCCCACTTCTCTTCTGTTCTGCTTTTCTATCCTCTTCTGCCATATAGTTTACAAAGATACTTTCTAAGAGAATCTCGCCAAACCATACCACTAATATAGGCACAATCAAAACAAAAAGTGGCAGCAGCCAGACTAAAAACATTGCCGCTCCTAAAATTGCAAGAAGTAACAGCGTCTTTGGAAAATGCAGTATCATCATAAATGCACTGTTTTTCAACGTTTCTTTTGTCGTATCCACAAATCTGGCCATATATGCAAAAGTATAGATCATCCATAGGATTGTCAGCACAAAAAGGACAATAAAAAAAATATAGATACTTCCATACGCATATCCCGCACGAAAGACTTGATACATGATATAGGTATCCACTCCAAGTACCATTTCTATGATTGCAAAAAACAGCCAGCAACTTCCCGCCTGTTTAAAATTCTCTCTCCAGGCCCTCTGATACTCTCCCCATAGATACCCCCGATCCTGCCGTAACACTTTGTGCACCGTATAGTAGACAGAAGTACACGAAATGCCAATCGTCACAACAGGAAGACAGCTCAATACAAAGATCAGATTTAGCAAAATACTATCTGTCAGTTTTCCCAACAGGAAAAGAAATCCGTTCTCACGATTCATAGTTATTTCTTTTTTCCTTCCCACATATTATCCATCATTACACCAAATAACATTCCAAATCCAATTCCAATACTCATCCCCATGACATAATTATCGAACAAAATCTGCCCTATGATACCTCCAATCCCCGCTCCAAGACAGATTCCTATTCCCAGATACATCCTAGTCGTATCCTCTTTTTCCATCACATAGTTCAAAAAATCTACTCCATTCTTTTTCACCTGCTGCTCTTTTACTAATTTATAGCCCCGCTTTTCAAAAAACGGCTTTGCCGTAATAGAGGCACAAACGGTGAATTTATCGGATTCTGTTCTATCTTCAAGTTCCTCACAGAGTTCGTTTGCAATTCCCTGTCTCTGATAATCTTTGTGAACATAGAGCCGGTCCAAATATCCGGTCTGATCGACATCACCAAAGCCAACGATTTTTCCATCCAAAACAGCAACCACTGTGACATGTTCTAAAAAGGACCGATCCCATTTTTCCAAATCCTCCTCTTTTGGCGCCCATGCATTCAGTTGTTCCTGAGTATAATCTTCTTTATTGATATTGTGAACCGTGTCGTAAAATAGTTTTACAATTTCTTCACAGTCCGAAGAATTGTAATCTCTGATCATTATATGCTCCTCCTACTATTTTTATATAGAAAGACATTTTCATGTTTTAGCGTGACAAGATCTCTTCTAATATAAAAAGGAGTGTTCTCTCAAACACTCCTCCGCTGCAAAATCATTAATCCTGCGCAATAATCTCTCTTTTGTTGTATGAGCCACAGTTTTTGCACACTCTATGAGGCATCATTAACTCTCCACACTTACTGCACTTTACTAAAGTCGGAGCAGTCATTTTCCAGTTGGCTCTTCTTCTATCTCTTCTACCTTTCGAGGATTTGTTCTTTGGACAAATAGACATTTCGTTACACCTCCTTAAACTTGTTAAACACATTTTGGATAACTGCCATTCTTGGATCCAGTTCTGTCTTCTCACAGCTACAGGCTCCATGATTTAGATTCTTTCCACATTTTCTGCAAATGCCTGCACAATCTTCCTCACACAGAACCTTCATAGGCCAGTTAACCAAAACTTCATCATAAATGATTCTATCTAAATCAAGATGAAATCCAAGCATGTAGTCTCTTCCTTCCATCTCTTCTTCACCTGTCTCCAATGATTCCTGCAATGGAATCTCCTTGTCGATGTCCAAATGAAATGCTACCGGCACATCTTCCAGACAACGATCACAGGGAACTGCAATGGTAAGCTCCATATTTCCATGAATAAGTAATCTCTTATTCTCTTCATTTTGGATACGGAGTTCTACTTCATCCTTTTTTATAATAGGAAAATTGCCCAGCTTCGAGTGAAACGATGTAAGATCTATAGGAACCTTCCTCTCAATTTCCCTATTCTCAGAAGCCACAAGGTCTGTCAAATCTACTTTCATCCTTTTCTCCTATTCATACCTAGACAATTATACCTATCCCCTAGTTATTTGTCAACTATATTTTCTCTCTTATACCAGTTTTTTGCTAATCTCTATATCAACTGCTATTTCAGCAATCCTGCCGTCTCTCTTGCGATGGCGAGCTCCTCATTTGTTGGAACCATCAATACTTTCACTTTTGCATCGGACGAAGAAATAACTAGATCTACACCGCGCTTTTTGTTTGCCTCTTCATCCAGCTTCACACCGAGATATTCCAGATAAACACAGATCTTTTCACGAATCATACCGGAATTTTCTCCCACGCCTGCAGTAAAGCAGATCGCATCGACACCATTCATAGCTGCCGCATAGGAACCGACGTATTTTGCCACACGGTAGCAGAACATCTCCTGCGCTAAATCCGCTCTCTTATTGCCCTGATCTGCTGCCTCTTCTATGTCGCGGAAGTCACTCGAAACACCTGAGATCCCATAGACACCGGACTCTTTATTCAAGACATTCATGACCTGCTGCATGTCCAAATTTTCTTTTTCTGCGACAAATTCTAAAACAGATGGATCTACATCACCGGAACGCGTTCCCATCACAAGGCCTTCTAACGGGGAAAGTCCCATAGAGGTATCAATCGATTTTCCGTTCTTCACCGCACAGATCGACGCGCCGTTTCCGAGATGACAGACAATTGTCTTCAATGACTCATACGGTTTTCCCAATATCTCTGCCGCCCGTTTTGACACATAGCTGTGGCTCGTGCCATGGAATCCGTATTTGCGCACTCTATATTTTTCATAATATTCATATGGCAGTGCATACATATACGCTTTTTCCGGCATTGTCTGATGGAATGCCGTGTCAAAAACAGCCGCCATCGGTACACCCGGCATCAATTGCTGACATGCTCTGATTCCGATTAAATTCGCCGGATTGTGGAGCGGAGCTAAATCACTGACACTTTCTACTGCCTGAATTACTTCCTCATCAATTAAAATAGAAGTCGTGAACTCTTCACCTCCGTGCACCACGCGGTGACCGACTGCATCGATTTCCTCTAACGATTTGATTGCTCCAGTATTTGGATTAATCAGCGCATCTAACACCAATTTTACTGCTTCTGTATGTGTCGGCATCGAAACTTCTGTAATCTCTTTTTCTCCTCCTGCCGCCTGATAGACCAATCTTCCATCTATTCCGATTCTCTCACAGAGACCCTTTGCAAGTACCTGTTCTGAATCAGAATCAATTAACTGAAATTTTAAAGAACTGCTTCCACAGTTGATTACCAAAATATTCATTTCTGCCTGCGCCCCTTCTCTTTTTTATTATTCATTTTATCATTTATTATAAGCTTGTTCGCATGGAAACACAAGTTGTTTTCTTTTTTCATTCTCCTCCCAAAAATATATTTTCAATATCAACTCTTGCACAATAAGTCATCTTGTCTTAAAAAAATGGGCATGCTATACTGAAAAAAACAAAAGGGAGTAAAAAATGAAGGTCACAGGGATCATAGCAGAATACAATCCATTCCACAACGGGCACTTTTACCAGTTAGAGCAGGCAAGAAAATGTACCGATGCCGACTATCTGATCGTCGTTATGAGCGGTGACTTTGTCCAACGGGGCGCACCTGCCCTAATTGACAAATATACAAGAGCACAGATGGCACTCTCCTGCGGTGCTGACCTAATTTTAGAACTCCCTGTCCTCTGGGCAACAGCAAGTGCGGAATATTTTGCCTGTGGTGCCGTCTCCCTACTCGATCAGCTCGGCGTCACAAACGCCCTATGCTTTGGCTGTGAGACTCCCGATAACAGTGCCTTTTTTGCACTCTCTCGTCTCCTCTGTGAAGAACCCGTAGAATATCAGATTGCCCTGAATACCGCTTTAAAAGAGGGCTGTAACTACCCAAAGGCAAGACAGGAAGCACTTTATTCCATTTTTAAAAATGATTCCAGTCATTCACAGATCACAGATTCCATTTCCCATGATTCCCTACCGTTAATCCTGGGTTCCCCCAATAATATTCTCGGACTGGAATACTGTAAATCGCTCCATCAAAGAAACAGTTCTATCTATCCTGTTCCGATTCAGAGAATTGGCAACGGTTACCATGAAAGCGATCTGGACTCGGATTTTGTCTCGGCAACCGGGATCCGCTCTTATCTGAACGATTCCATGAATTTTTACAGCGATTTACCCGCTTTAAAAGCCTGGATGCCGCAAAAAGCTTATGATATTTTGACAAAATCTTTAGAGACACATCCTCTTTTATTTGAAGACGATTTTTCCGGAATGTTGGGATATGCTCTTTTATGCGGGGATTCTTTTACAACTTACGCGGATGGTTCTAACGATTTATCAAATCGAATCTGTAAAATGAAAAAAAATTACCGTTCTATCTCCAGTTTTCTAGCAGATTTGAAGACCAAAGAAGTCACATACGCAAGACTGTCCCGATTACTTTTTCATATTCTTTTGGACATCGAAAAAAAAGATTACGGTATCTACCGCAATCTTGACTATGTTCTCTATGCAAAAATATTGGGATTTCAAAAAAGTGCCGCTCCGCTTTTAAAATCTTTAAAAGCGAACAGCCAAATTCCTCTGCTTACGGGATTTTCAAAGAAAAAAAGTCTATTAGACCAATCCGGACTCGCACTGTTAGAAAAAGATATGTTTGCCTCTGAACTCTATCGATTGGCCTCTGTACAAAAGAGCGGATTTTCCATTCCACACGAATACGAACAAAAATTCCTAACGCTTTAAAACGAATAATCTTTATTACAACTGATTTCCGATAATCGTACCGCCCCCTGCGACATATGCCCCATCGTAAAAGACCAATGCCTGTCCTGGCGTGATCGCCCTCTGCGGCTCATCGAACACACAGTAAATCAAATCTTTTTCTACCTGCTCTACTTGACAGATTGCCCCTTTATGCGCGTAGCGGATTTTTGCAAGAAATCTATTTTTCTCACGCAAATCCGGTACCGCCATAAAATTGACTTTATCGGCATAGAGTTCCCTCGTGAACAAATCTTCGCTGTCTCCAATCACCACTTCATTTGTCTTAGGACGAATCTCTGTCACAAAAACGGGCTTTCCCATGGATAAATTCAGCCCTTTTCTCTGTCCGATTGTATAGTGCGCGATTCCTCTGTGTCTGCCAAGTACGTTCCCATCTCCTGTCACAAAATTTCCTTCCCTGACCGCATCTGTCTTCGTCATACACCTGATAAATCCAGCATAATCGCCGTCCGGGACAAAACAAATATCCTGACTGTCCGGCTTTTTTTCAATTCCAAGACCGGCCGCTTTAGCTATTTCACGAATCTCTTCTTTTGTATAATCTCCGACTGGCATCAAGGTATGCGCAAGCTGTTCCTGTGTCAGATTATAGAGCGCGTATGTCTGATCTTTTTTCGCCGTAACTGAATTTTTAATCGCATATCTGCCATTTTCAAGGCGCTCTATCCTCGCATAATGTCCCGTCGCAATGTAATCAGCGCCAAGCTCAAAACTTCTCCTTAAAAGTGCTTCCCATTTCACATAGCGGTTACAGGCAATACATGGATTCGGAGTCCGCCCCTGCAAATACTCTTCGATAAAATAATCCATCACCTGCTTCTTAAATACTTCCCGAAAATTCATGACATAATAGGGGATGTCAAGTTCCCCGGCGACTCTTCTCGCATCCTCTACTGCACTCAGACCACAGCAGCCGCCGTTTTCTTCCTGTATCTGATTTTCCTCTTCCTGCCAGATCTGCATGGTAATCCCGATGACATCATACCCCTGTTCTTTTAAGAGATATGCCGCAACGGAAGAGTCAACCCCTCCTGACATTCCCACTACGACTTTTTTCATCTCGCTATTCTCCTATATTTTCTCTAAAAAATCAGTATTCTTCTTCCACCTCTTCTTCTGAGACGTCAGATTTTGGCGCTTCTAGTCCTTGTATCTCCAAGTGATTTTTCTGGGCATAATCCCAGAGCGCCGCATGAATCGCTTCTTCTGCTAGTAAAGAACAGTGTACCTTGACTGGAGGCAGTCCGTCAAGCGCTTCCATCACGGCTCTATTCGTAACCTGTAACGCCTCCTCTATGGTCTTTCCTTTTACTAGCTCTGTCGCCATACTGCTTGTCGCAACTGCCGCACCGCATCCAAATGTCTTGAATTTGCAGTCTTGGATCACTCCCTGTTTGTCAATATCTAAAAAAATTCTCATAATATCGCCGCATTTTGCATTTCCGACTGTTCCCACTCCGCTGGCATTTTCAATCTCTCCCATATTTCTCGGATTCTGAAAATGATCCATCACTTTCTCACTGTACATTATGAATATCCTCCTGCTTTTAACGTCATTTAACTGCTCTTCTTCTTAAAGTCCTCATATAATGGGGACATATCTCTCAGTCTCTCTACAATTTCTTTAATCGCTTCAATCGTCGTATCGATCTCCTCTTTTGTCGTGTCTTTTCCAAGCGTCAAGCGCAAAGATCCGTGTGCAATCTCATGAGGAAGTCCGATTGCCAAAAGCACATGGGACGGATTCAAAGAACCGGATGTACACGCCGAACCAGAAGAACCACAGATGCCTTTCATATCCAACATAATAAGCAGCGATTCCCCTTCGATAAACTGAAAACAAAAATTTGTATTATTTGGAAGGCGGTTTTCTCTTGGACCGTTTAATCTCGAATACGGAACTTCTTTTAATACTCTTCCAATCAAATAATCCCGAAGTTCAGACTCTCTTTTTGCCCTCTCTTCCATCGAGGTAACCGCAAGTTCCACTGCCTTGCCAAGTCCAACAATTCCCGGAATATTTTCCGTACCTGCACGGCGTTTGCGCTCCTGTGCACCCCCATGAATAAAAGAGCCCATCTTAATCCCTTTTCTGATATATAAAAATCCGACCCCTTTTGGACCATTTAATTTGTGTCCGCTAGCACTCAGCATATCAATATGCATTTTCTCTACGTCGATCGGAATCTGTCCAAAAGCCTGTACTGCATCGGTGTGAAAAAATATCTCGTTTTCTTTTGCGATTTCCCCAATTTTTTCCACAGGTTCAATCGTACCAATCTCATTATTGGCAAACATGATAGAAATTAAAACCGTATCTGGCCGAATTGCCTTTTGAAGCTCTCCTAAATCAATAAATCCTCTCTCATCTACATCGAGATAGGTCACTTGATATCCTTCTTTTTCCAAATATGCACAGGTGTGCAAAATGGCATGATGTTCTATCTTTGTGGTAATGATATGTTTTCCTTTTTCTCTATAAGCCTCTGCGACAGCTTTCAGCGCCCAGTTATCACTCTCAGATCCCCCTGCCGTGAAATAGATTTCCTCTGGCTGCGCACATAACGCCTCCGCGATCGTCTCTCTTGCCTTGTTGATGGCGAGTTTGCTCTTCGATCCAAATTCATATACGCTTGAAGCATTTCCGTAGTTTTCCGAAAAATATGGCAACATCTCCTGAACCACTTTTTCGTCTGTCTTCGTTGTCGCAGCATTATCTAAATAAATCATTGATTAATCTCCTATTATTCCTATATGGTTTATATGTACATATTATAATTTGTTTTTAGTTCTGTCAATAGGACAGCTTGCATATATTCAAATAAATGCTTTTTGGGAGGTCTGTATGAATTTTTCCCGCCATCTCAAATACTATATCAAAAATCCCTTAATTATTGGTACTTTTCTTTTGACAATCTCCGGAGCCTTGAGCAGAATCATAGGCTTCTTTTATAGGATATTCCTCTCGCACACAATTGGTGCCGAAGGTATCGGAATTTATCAACTGATTTTTCCGGTCTATGCTCTCTGCTTTTCTCTTACTGCAGCCGGAATCCAAACTTCTATTTCCAAATTTGTTGCTGAGGTCTCCGTAAAAAAAGGAGATTTGACAGAGAAATGCTACCTGCTCTCAGGTCTCATTCTCTCTCTTAGCCTTTCCTTTTTATGTTCATTCTATTTATATAATCAGGCTGACTTTTTAGCCTATCACGTTGTTCATGAATATCGGACGGCTCCTCTGCTTCGAATCCTCGCTTATGCAATTCCCTGTGGTACGGTTCACGCCTGCATCAGCGGCTATTATTATGGAATCAAAAAGGCAACAATTCCATCTCTCTCCCAGCTTTTAGAACAAATCATCCGTGTCGTGAGTGTCTATCTGATCTACCACGTTCAAGTTCAGGATAACATTCCGATCACACCTGCAATCGCTGTATGGGGAATTGTGTGCGGAGAGATCGCCTCCGCTCTTTTTTCCACCGCAACGGTACGCTTTTGCACCTGCAGACTTTATGCCATAAAAAAAGCTCTCCCACAAGTGGGAAAGCTTGCGATCCCCCTAACTGGAAACCGGGTCATTTTAAATCTGTTTGCAAGCATGGAGGCTATTTTGATCCCACTGAAACTGAGGGAAGCCGGACTCAGTACCTCGGCAGCACTGAGTACCTTTGGTATTTTGACCGGAATGGCTCTGCCTCTGATCATGTTTCCGACCTCCATCACGAACTCGCTCGCTGTCATGTTGCTTCCAGCTATCTCAGAAGCATCCGCAGCGGGAGAACAAGAAAAAATTAAAAAAGCTGTCTCAAAATCCATCACTTATTGTATGCTATTTGGCTTTGCCTGTACGATATTTTTCTTTTTAGGAGGAAAACCTTTAGGAATTACTTTATTTAATAACCGCACGAGTGGAAGTTTCATTATGTTGCTCAGTTTTATCTGTCCATTTTTGTATCTAACGTCCACTTTGGCAGCGATTTTAAATGGACTCGGAAAGACGCTGCATACCTTTTTTTATAACCTTGCCTCCATCTGTATCCGCCTGCTTTTTGCGCTGTTCGCAATTCCGATTTTTGGCATCAAAGGATATCTCTGGGGATTGCTGGTAAGTCAGATTTTTCTCGCCGTAAGTCTGACCTTTTCGCTGCGGGAATACATCAAATAACCTAACAAGATTTTTCATCCTCAAACAGTGGAGTGGACAGATATCTCTCACCTGTGTCAGGCAGCACAGCGACAATCGTTTTTCCCTCATTCTCTGGTCGCTTTGCCAGTTCGATTGCCGCAGAAAGAGCTGCACCGGAAGAGATACCGACTAAAATTCCCTGTTTCTTTGCAATCAGTTTTGCAGAGGCAAATGCATCGTCTCCGGTTACTGTTAAAATACCATTATAAACGCTGGTATTCAAGGTTTTTGGCACAAATCCGGCTCCAATTCCCTGAATTTTGTGAGCCCCGGCTTTCCCTTCCGATAGAACCGGAGAATCCGATGGCTCAATGGCATAGATTTCTATCTCTGGATTCTTACTTTTTAAGTAAGTTCCTGCTCCGGAAAGTGTACCGCCGGTTCCAACTCCCGCTACAAAAATATCCACTTTTCCCTCTGTATCCTCCCAGATCTCTGGTCCGGTCGTTGCTGCATGGATGGCCGGATTTGCAGGATTTTCAAATTGTCCTGGAAGGAATGAATTTGGAATCTCTTTTTGCAGCTGTTCTGCTTTCTCAATCGCTCCTTTCATTCCCTTCACTCCTTCCGTCAAGACAATCTCTGCACCATATCCTTTCAGCAGCTTTCTTCTTTCGATACTCATTGTCTCCGGCATCACGAAGATCGCTTTATATCCTCTCGCAGCCGCTACACTTGCCAATCCAATTCCGGTATTTCCGCTGGTTGGTTCAATAATCGTCGCGCCTGGTTTGATTTCCCCTTTTTTCTCTGCCGCATCTAACATCGCTTTTGCAATTCTATCTTTCGCGCTTCCTGCCGGGTTAAAATATTCCAATTTCACAAGAACCTTCGCCTTTAATCCGAGTTCTTCCTCGATTCTTTTTATTTCAACAAGAGGCGTTCTCCCAATCAATTCCGTTATATCTGTGTAGATTCTTCCCATTTTTGTCCCTTTCCGATTTCATACTATTTTTGTAGGTTATTAGGAGTATAATGCTAACGAGAACTTTTGTCAAGAGCTTTCCCTAGAATTACAGCTTCTCCTTTCCCCTTAAATTCCTTTTTCTAATACCCGCAAATAACAATACCATCAACACAATCGTATCTATAAATAAAATTACTACAATATTCTTTACCAAATCATAGACAAAGAGAATTGTAAAAATTTCTATTGACAATGCAAGAAAGCACATATAATTAATCAAATATTCTGTTATGATCTCACTATAAAAGTTGTTTATTTGCAATCTCGCATAGATACAGGTCCGAAGCAGATAACGAATTATAACACATACGATTGGGTATGCAAAAATAAAATTTTTGTTCACCAGTGAAATTGCCACACCATTACTCCACTGCACCGGAATATTTGCTGGAAGTTTTGCATAAGATACGATCCCTATACCCAGACACAACACTGTTATCACGGTCCAGGTAAGAAAGCTTCCCCACAGATATAAAAAATGAACCGAATCTAGTTTCAATGTCTGCTGATTGTCTTTCCAATAATCCTGTGATCCCACGATATATTGCTTTACCTCCAGTTCCTCGTAACTTATGTTTTCTGTGGCGAGCATTTTTTCACACATAGCCTTCGCTCTGTTCAGATCCGTAATCTGCCCTTCTAATGCTTTACTCTGCTTTTCTATTACTTCATATAAAGTAATCTTTTTTTCTATAACATTTCGAATATCTTCTACAGAAACTCTAATGGTTCGCAGATACGCAATCTTTTTGATATCCTCTACATCTTTTTCGGAATAATCCCTATATCCATTTTTTTCGTTTCTTGAGGGAACTATGAGTTTTTCCTTTTCATAAAAACG
Source organism: Lachnospiraceae bacterium (assembly GCA_022790905.1). Lineage (GTDB taxonomy): Bacteria > Bacillota > Clostridia > Lachnospirales > Lachnospiraceae > Maccoyibacter. Next base: position 11,556 of record JAAVYC010000229.1, read on the forward strand.
GATATTAGAACGCGACAGTCCTGTTCTCTTTTCTGTCTCTTTTATTGTCATGTCATACCTTCCTTTTCCAAATAGCCTGCTTTTATCTTTAACATAGACTATGAACAGGGTTTATAGTCAAGGATTATTTGCAAATCCATTGAAAGACGTTCGAGGGCGGTACTAAATTGAAATACAAGCGTTCCAGCTAGGCATATAGGGAAGATACTTTCACACTTTAGCGTAACAAATTCATTTCTATAAGACAAAAAAAACGACGCAACATCCGATGCTGCATCGCCTCTTCTCTTTGTATCAATTAGATTCTAGACAAATATTCACCCGTTCTGGTATCAATCTTGATTACATCGCCCTGTTCTACGAACAGCGGCACGTTAACAGAAGCTCCCGTCTCCACGATAGCCGGCTTTGTTGCGCCCTGGGCAGTATCACCTTTAAATCCTGGCTCCGTCTCTGTAATCTCAAGTTCCACAAATAGCGGCGGTTCCACTGCATAAACGCTTCCTTTATAAGAACAAGTTTTTACCATCTCATTTTCTTTCACAAATTTCAGCGCATCACCGATGGTCTCTCCATCAAGTGCAATCTGCTCATAAGTCTCTACATCCATAAAATGGAATAAATCGCCATCAGAGTATAAGTACTGCATGTCCGCCCGATCAATCCGTGCCTGCGGACACTTCTCCGTAGGCCGAAAAGTCTTCTCAATAATACCGCCACTCTTAATATTTTTTAATTTTGTTCTAACAAAAGCCGCACCTTTGCCAGGTTTTACATGCTGGAATTCAATAATCTGATAAATATTACCCTCTAATTCAACTGTAATACCATTTCGGAAATCCCCTGCTGATATCATATAGTATTCCTCCCTCATTCTCTCTCGCTATCTATATCGATAATCGCTTTCCCTATTCTATAATAAAATATTATATTTTTCAAGCATTTCACACTTTTTTCTCTATTTCCTGCATTGACGCCGATAGAAAAACAATACAATCTTCTCTAAATAACGTTTTAAGACAATCTGTATTTCCTCTTTTGGATGAATGGGTTTTACTAAAATTGTGCGCAGTCCAGCTCTATTCGCACCATAGACATCTGTAAAAATCTGATCTCCTACAAACAATGTAATTTTCCGGTCAGTTCCCATAAGGCTCATCGCTCTCTCGTAACCGGAGCGTTTAGGTTTTCCCGCCTTAAAAATATACTGAACCTTTACTTCGTCATTGAACATTTTCACACGCGGTTCCCTGTTATTTGACAAAAGGCAACAGGAAAATCCCAGTTTTTTCAAATGTATAAAAAATTTTTTCGCTCGCTCATCTGCCGGGGCCCCGTGTGGCACCAGTGTATTATCAATATCAAAAATAACCCCACGATACCCTTCCCGATACAACTGCTCAAAATCAATCCCATACGCGGAATCTACATATTCTCCCGGATAAAATTTTTGAAACATCTATTTCACCAATTTTGAAATCTGCTTAAATTTCTCTGTTCCAGACACTCTTGTCAATTCAAAGAGCAGTGATTCATAGGTTGTGAGAATGGCTCCCTCATCCCTCGCACGCAAGAGTGCAATTTCTTTATCGTGTAAATTTCTAGAAGATACGCAGTCCTCCACTAAAATCGGCTGATACCCCATCTCTTTTAAATCTATGATGGTCTGGAGTACACAGACATGAGCCTCAATTCCGCAAATAATCACATTTTTCTTCCCTAAGAGAGCATGACAGACTTCTTCTACATCGGCACAGGAAAAAGATCCTTTGTCAATATATTCCTCTATCCCTGCCGCCTCACAGATTTCCGGTATGTTCAGCCCTAAACCTTTGCTGTATTGAGTCGTCATGACCATTGGCACCTCTAAGATACGCAATCCCTTTAACAGCTTGACACTTGTCTCCACTAACTGTTCTTTTTCTGCCATTGCCGGTAATATTTTTTCCTGATAATCGATGATCAGACAAATCGTTTCGTCCGCTGATATTCTCATTCTAATCTCCTTATATTTTCTCTATTTTTTTCTCTTTGCTGCCGTCGCCGCGGTTAAAATTGCCATAGAATAGATCATTGCCGGCGTACACTCTCTCGTGAGTGCATTGATCGGCGCATCCAATCCCAAGAAAATCGGACCAAATACATCGAAATGACCGAGATATTTCGACATTTTATAACTGATATTTGCAGCAGTCAGATTTGGGAAAATAAATGTATTCATATGACCTGCAACCTCAGATTCTACACCTTTTCTCTTTGCAATTTTTGGTGATACTGCAGCGTCAAACTGGACTTCTCCCTCACAGCTTATCTCTGGATGTATCTCTTTCATTCTCTCTGCCGCTCTACGCATTTTATCCACATCTGGCCCTTTTGCAGATCCTTTTGTCGAATAACCCAAAAATGCCACTTTCGGATCTACCTCAAATAGTTTCGCACAGTTGGCGGTCTCATAAGCGATCTCCACAAGTTCTTCCACAGTCGGATCGATATTCAGCGCACAATCCGCTAATAATAATATCTCACTTCCACCTGTTGCATATGGACGCATCAAAACCATACAGGAAGAAACAAGTTTATTTCCAGGTTTCGGTTTGATGATCTCCAATGCAGGTTTTATAATCTCAATTAGCGGGCGCATTGTACCGCTTAATAAAGTGTCATATTCTTCCATTTTAACCAACATCGTGCCAAAATAATTCGGATCCAATAATATTTTTTCTGCTTTATCTTTGGTCATGCCTTTATCTGCCCGAATCTCACAGAATCTTTCAATCATTTCATCTTTTTTCTCATATGTAGATGGATCGATAATTTTAGCTCCCTCAATATTGTAGCCGGCCTCCTGAGCCGCTTTTTGAACCTCGCTTTCAGCACCAACCAAAATCGGACGTAAAAAATTACCTCCTAGAAGTCTCGAAGAGGCCTCTATTACACGCGGATCCAAGCCCTCTGGAAAAACAATACTTTTTGGATCTTCTCTCAAAACATTGATAAGTGTATGGAACTCAAACATATTAATACCTCCTCAGATTTTCTTCTGTTATACTTTTATTTTGTATATTTATTTTATAACGATTCCACATATATTTCAAGCATCTTCGTTAATTTTTTATCATTCTTTTTTGCTTTTTTGTTATATCTTACCAAGATTCTTGCTATATTATGTGTTCTGTGTATGAATCTTCCTTTTCTGGATATATAAACATGTTTTTTTATGTCTTCCGCCGTAAAACCATGCACTTATTCGTGCCACAAAACAGTCTGTCCATAAATAAAAAAATTGTTCCATTCTTCTTCTATATTAATACAGATCGCAAATCCCTGTATAAAATGTTACAGCGCAGGCAATCTCATTTTCGGTAGGATGTTCCTATCGTATCAAATTGTTCAAGATCCATGCCACCCGCATTTTCTATGCTGACAGTTTCGACATTATATTTTTCAGCGATTGCATCGACTAGTTTTTTTGTGTTGCTATGATGTGTAGATTCATAAATAATAACTGTTTTCATAATAGTCATCTCCGATTCCAAATTGAAAAAACTCATTCTATTTTATGCATTTTGTAAAAAGCAATGACTGGCTGTTACAAATCTATCACAAAGTAATAACTCTTTCAACCATATTTCGGATATCCTCAACATTACATTTTACATATAAGAATAGGGCCGCCGCTCAACCATCTATTCCGACGATTTTGCGACAGCCCCACCTCCCGGGTGATTAAAATGACTCCATCAATAAATTACTGTAATCCTAAAACATGATTTACTGTAACAGGGAAAGAACGCCCTGTGTAGACTGATTTGCCTGTGCAAGCATAGACTGTCCAGCCTGTGCAAGAATTGTATTCTTGCTGTATTCCACCATAAGTTCAGCCATATCTGTATCACGGATACGTGATTCGGCTGCCGTGGTATTCTCCACAACATTGTCAAGATTTGCAATGGTGTGCTCTAAACGATTCTGAACTGCACCGAGTGCGGAACGCTGTTTGGATACCATTTTAATGGCGTCTGCAATGGTATCGATCGCTTTTGTCGCATCTTCTTCTGTCATCAGCCCTGTCTCTTTCAGAGTGTCCACGCCGATTCCACTTGCGGAGATAGATTGAATTTTGACCTGAATCTTATTGTCCACTGCGGATTCCGAACCCACATGAAGGCTGAACTCCAGATCATCGTTCGTATTTACCGTTTTTGGCTCGGTAATCTTAACCCAATTTTCAATCTGATCTGCACCGATTTCTGTCAAAGTATCTGTTCCATCTGTTGTCTTTCTATAAATTCCGCCCTGGTATACGCCATCCTGAAAATAAGAAGAAGCATCTGTAATATTTTTTCCATCCTTATCTACTAATGGATTTGAATCAGCGGTAAAATAATCTCCCAGGTCTGCCTCTGCAATCTTTTTTGCATCTACCTGGTCACCATATTCACCTGTGGTAGTTGCCGCAACACTATAAAGTACCTTTCCCTCTTTATACTTTAAAGCTCCATCGACTACTTCAATGTAATCTTCAAGACTTCCTTCTACGGCCGCTGATGCCGCTGTTCCTTGTACTGAATCTATTCCAGTGCTCGCTGTACCACCACCAGCATTTGCTACTGTCAAATTTGCCGCTGTTACAAAAGTAATTCCCGCTTTTGCTGAGACAGTTCCATCATCAGCTACAGTAAAATAAGTATCCAAATCAGCATCCGTTACTTCTACATGATCGGTAGCCGCCGTACCACCACCTGAAGGACTTACAAATAATTTATTAGCCCCCAATGTAGCCGTATCCAATGCCATAGAAGCTGCTGTTGCACCGGCACTAGCTTTAACGGCATCCGTCTCTCCACCGGCATATGCATCTTTACCCGCAACATTGGCAAACGTAACTTTCTGCGCGTCGATTGCCTGCTGAGTCCACTCATACTTGTACTCACCAATGGTCTTTGTGATTGGTTTATTCTCATCACCTTTTAACAGATAAATCTCATTAAATTTTGTTGTTGCAGACACACGGTCAATCTCTGTTACCAACTGATCAATTTCATCCTGAATGGCCTGACGATCATCTACACTATTTGTACCGTTGGAAGCCTGTACTGCCAGTTCATTCATACGCTGTAGCATAGAGTGAACCTCCGTCAAAGCTCCCTCAGCTGTCTGTACTGCGGAGATTCCGTCCTGTGCGTTAGTAGACGCCCTGTCTAATCCGCGGATCTGTTTTCTCATCTTTTCAGAGATGGTAAGTCCTGCAGCGTCATCCGCTGCACGATTGATTTTGTAACCGGATGAAAGCTTTTCTGTTGTCTTGGACTGCGCTCCTGTTGTGATTCCGAGCATTCTGCTCGCGTTCATTGCCTGCATGTTGTGTTGTACTACCATAATGTACCTCCTTGTGATTTGAAAATAAAATGATTCCTGAATTCCTTTTCCGGATTCTCTATAATAAGCAGCACCCCCGGGTGGTCTGCATTATTACCCTTCTATCGTCTTGATCCGTTTGCGCTCCTCTGCGAGAATCGCGTTAATCTTTGCCCGCGCTTCCTGTGAGAGTTCTCTTTCTTTTTTGTACTTGCGCATTGGCACCTTTCGCGTTCCGCCTTCCATCACTTTTACTGCATTGCTTCTTAAGACTTTGAGTGATTTTGGTGCATCAACAAGCACTCTGGCATGTCTCGAAGTTCCTCCCGCAAATACGACCTTAATGTCTTCGCCGATCATCAGATATTCCCCTGCTTCCACGGTAAGTTTCAACATATGATACAAACCTCCTTGTTTTCTTTTCCTCAAGAGATGCAACACTTTATAAAAACTGTTGCATTGTCTCAGCCTGGCAGCTTTGACTTGAATTTGTTTTCTAAAACTGCTATTTTATGGATAAATTTGTCAGATTTATTCAGCACTGCCAGACTCATACACGAAAACAGGGGGGATATTCTATGGGAACCACACAACCAATTCGGGATTTAAAAGAATTAAAAGAACTAGAAAATTATTATTATGAGACAAAACAAAATTTGAGAAATTACGCTATGATTTGCTTAGGCGTAAATTGTGTACTGCGCATCAGCGATTTGCTGCAGCTGCGCTGGGGAGACGTCTATGATTTTTCTTCGGAAAAATATCGATACCACATTGTGGTAAAAGAACACAAGACAGAAAAATGGACCAGAATTGCCCTGAATAAAAATGCCGTCATCGCGCTTGACCAATATAAGAAGAGCCTTCCACCATTACAGACGGATAGTTATCTGTTTCCAGGAAAAAAAGGATTTGCTCCGTTAAGTCGTTCCCAGGCATATCGCATTATCCGTCACGCTTCGGAAAACTTGAATCTAGACAAACATATCAGTTGCCATTCTCTGCGCAAAACTTTTGGCTATCATGCCTGGAAAAATGGCGTTTCACCGGTTGTATTAATGGATATTTATAATCATTCTTCTTTTCATGTCACCAAAAGATATCTGGGATTAGAACAGGAAGATAAGGACTCTGTGTTTCTTCAAATAAATCTATAAAAAATTTGCAAAAAGGTATAAAGTTTTTTTTGTTTGTTCCGAAATATAAAACAAGAGACACAACAGTTTTTATAAATTGTTGTGTCTCTTATTCTTTACC
>JAAVYC010000230.1 GCA_022790905.1 Lachnospiraceae bacterium
ATGGGAACGTTTTCTCCGAGTCCGTTTTATACAAAAGAGGTAGATGAGTTCTGTAAAAAATATATCTATCAAGCGACCGTGGATGCGATGGCAAAAGAGGGAAGACCGTTCCAGGGAGTGATTTTTTTCGGACTGATGCTGACAGAGGAAGGACCAAAAGTATTGGAATATAATGCGCGGTTTGGGGATCCGGAAGCACAGGTGGTTTTGCCTAGAATGAAGAATGATATTATTGATGTGATGGAGGCATGTGTCGAAGGCAGATTGGATGAGATTGATCTGCAGTTCGAGGATAATGCGGCAGTCTGCGTTGTGTTGGCTTCCGACGGCTATCCGCTCGCTTACGAAAAAGGGAAAGAGATCAAAGGTTTGGAGCGGTTCGATAGAGAAGAGGGATACTATTGTTTCCATGCGGGAACCGCGTTAAAAGACGGAAGAATTGTGACAAATGGAGGAAGAGTTTTGGGCATTACCGCAAAGGGAGCGGATTTAAAGGAAGCTCGTTCTAATGCATATGCTGCGACGGACTGGGTGGAATTTTCCAATAAATATATGCGCACTGATATCGGAAAAGCGATTGATGAGGCATAGTGGGAGCAGATAATATGATACGTTTTAATTGCGATTATGATGAGGGAGCTCACGAAAAGATTTTAGAAAAGTTGCTTGCTACGAATTTAGAGCAGACTCCTGGATATGGGATGGACGATTACTGCGAGCAGGCGAGAGAAAAAATCAAGAGCGTGTGTCATACGGGTGGCGACGTGCATTTCCTGGTGGGAGGTACGCAGGCAAATCTCACTGTGATTTCTGCGGCGCTGCGCGCGCATCAGGGAGTGCTCGCCGCTGAGACGGCACATATCCATGTCCACGAGACGGGGGCAGTGGAGGCTTGCGGACATAAGATCCTGACTCTTCCGGAAAAGGATGGAAAGATTACAGCAAATCAGGTGAAAGAGACATATTTGGCACACAGGGAGGACGAGAGTTTTGAACATATCGTTCAGCCTAAGATGGTCTACATTTCTAATCCGACAGAATTTGGGAGTATCTACAGCAAAGAAGAGCTGGAACAGCTTTCCCGTGTGTGTAAAGAATGCGGGTTCTATCTCTATCTGGACGGAGCAAGGCTCGGCTATGGTCTGGCTGCCGGCGGAAACGATCTGACGTTTGCAGATCTCGCAAGGCTCTGTGATGTCTTTTACATAGGAGGTACCAAAGTAGGAGCTCTGTTTGGTGAGGCAGTCGTCATCACAAATCCAGAACTCAAAGAAGATTTTCGTTATCTGATCAAGCAAAAGGGCGGAATGTTGGCAAAAGGGCGTCTTCTCGGCATTCAGTTTCTGACGCTTTTTGAGGACGAGCTGTATCTAAAAATTTCCTGTCATGCTATCGAGATGGCGAATCTGCTCAGAGAAGCATTTACAGAGGCCGGCTATCCATTTTTGGTGGAAAATACGACGAATCAGATTTTTCCGATTATGCCCGATAGGGTTCTGGATCAGTTGCGCAAGAATTATAGTTTTGCCTATCAACAGCGCGTAGATGAGGAACACAGCGCGGTGCGGTTTTGTACATCCTGGGCGACGAAGAGGGAGCATGTGGAAGCGCTGATTAGGGATTTGAAAAATACAGGAGAATAAGAGATGGCAGAGCAATGCAAAGGAAAAAGGCTTGCAAGGTATGTTCCGGATTATGTAGTATTTGATTTGGAGACGACGGGCATGAGTGTACAAAATGACGATATCATTGAGATTTCGGCGATCAAAGTGGAGGGCGGAAAAGTAATAGACACTTATTCTACACTGGTCAATCCGGGGAGAAAGATTCCATATTATGCGACGGCAGTCAATGGGATTACCGATGAGATGGTGAGCGATGCTCCAGCACTAGAAGAGGCGCTTGGCGGTTTTTTGGAATTTGCCGGAAATCATGTATTAGTAGGGCACAATATACAGTCGTTTGATTTGAACTTTATTTACGATGCGGCGATGAATCTCTGGGGGTTGATCATTGACAATGATTTTATCGATACGCTTCCGATGTCTAGAAGCTGTCTGCCACAGTTAAGGCATCATAAACTGGTGGATTTAGCAAAACATTTCCAGATCAGTTCCGAGGGAGCCCATCGCGCGCTCAATGACTGCATGATGAACCAGAAATGTTACGAGGAGTTGGCGAAATTACAGGTAGATGTGAAGATGGAAGTCTGCCCAAAATGTGGCGGAGAGTTGAAAAAAAGAAATGGGAAATTCGGAGAATTTTATGGGTGCAGTAATTTTCCAAATTGCCGGTTTACAAAGAATATAGGAAGATAAAAAAGTGCGTAAAACGCACTTTTTTTGTCATTCATTCGTCCGTAAGGGATCCAAATTCAGGATATAGTTCCTGAATGCGGGAATATTGTTCCCGGGCTAGATTCAATTCTTTTAGACCAATCTCCAACGTATGTGGAATTTTTCGGCCTTCTGCTTCACACCAGAGCTGGCAAAAGCGGGCATAACGATATGCTTCATCTAGATTTACTTTTTTCAGCTGGCGATAATAGAGCTCTACCATATGTTCAAAATCGCCAAGAAACAAGGTTCTCTTTTTCTTTAAATAGTGGGAATATTTCTTGACATTATAGTTTATCCGGCAAATTTCACGTCGGCATATACTGATCATACATTTATCGCTGACTTCAAACTCGCCAAATCCTATTTCTCCACCGTCCATCGCGAAAAAATAATCAAATTCCAAATTCTTTATTTTACCATTAGAGACAAAAGTTCCAATAGGTACTTTGGAGGGGGGATATAGCCAGATTTCTTTTTTGTCATTCAGATGGTTGACGATAAGCTCTTCTAAGGCGCAAAACATCTTATAATATAGGCTTTTGATAGCTTCCTGCCGGCAGGATTCCGGGGTAACTCCATAAGAACGGTATGTCCTGTTAGGATATGAGATTTCATCAGGAGTCATGGAGGTAATCATTTTTTTATAAGAGTCTGCGAGAAACTCATCTGTAGGGGATACATTTTGAAGCATTAAATCAGGCTTGGTTTTTCCGGGAGTGGGCAGTTCATTGAACATGAGTTCGTCTGTCCATTGGTCTATTGTCAGCATGGTTGATTTTCCTTTTTATAAATAAAATAAAGACTTTTCAAAGAATCATTTCCCTGAAAAGTCGTACTGCTGTGAAAAAGCTGATGACGGGACTCGGACCCGTGACCTCCTCACTACCAATGAGGTGCGCTACCACCTGTGCCACATCAGCTTGTCGAATCTCTCAACGAATGATAGTATACTATATGAGATATAAAGTTGTCAACTAAAAATCTTTCTGAATTTGTCTGTTTTACCGGCTCAATTTTTGGTTCATAAGATTTAAGACAGCTGGATTGTATTGGATATTTTGATAGGAATAGATGTTATCAATAGAATCCTCGTGTTCATGCTCTGTCGTATAACCGGTAGTGGAGTCTTTTACAGCTGTCAATTGCTTTAAGAACAATTCTAAAAAGCGCATGTAATCTTCATAGGAAAAGATCTCATCCAAAATATCTTGAACAGTCATTTCCTCTACAACCGTGTCCTCTCCCTGATCTAAAGCATCCAAAAAATCAGAAGAAGAG
>JAAVYC010000231.1 GCA_022790905.1 Lachnospiraceae bacterium
AGAATCTCCTTCGTGAACATAACCGCATACGGTGCATACATATTTTGCCATAATTTTTTCCTCAACTTTCTATATTTTCATGTACCTAAAAATAAATAGGTGATTAATTAGTAACGATAATTATTACTGTATCAATATAGCAAAAAGTAAAATAAGTGTCAACTATATTTTTGCATTTTTTACTTTTTTTGCGCATTCTTGACATTTTCCATAAAAATATGTGATATTTCCTTCAATAAGACCGTCAAAATTGTGATTAGCAATGACATTAATGTGATTGATAGGTTCCATTTTTAAATCTTCGATATTGCCACATTCCGTACAAAAGAAATGATAGTGTGGTTCTGTGCATCCATCATAATGGTCGGGTCCCGTGCCAGTAGAAATCTTTGAAATATCTCCGTTTTCTTCTAGTAGAGCAAGGTTACGATATACAGTCCCTAAGCTGATATTGGGAAATTCTTCTCGGATTGAGAGGTATACAGTCTCAGCCGTCGGGTGATTACAATGTGTAGCGAGATAAGTTCGGATAGATTCCCGCTGTTTACTATATTTTCTCATAAATTTAAATTCCTGCTTTCTAATACTACATATCATTATAATAATAGTAATGATAACTAATTATGTTTTCAATATAATATGGAAATGATATTCTGTCAATATGAAAATTTTGCCATATCAGAAGATAGTTCCGATAATTTTAGAAAAGCTTGTTGCATATATTAAAAAAAAGCCTTTTTGGAGGAACAATGCAAAATTTGAATCGTTTTGTCACCTATATTTATTCCTATCTGAATTTAGAGAGGGATGTAAATGTAGGGTTTGCAAAAGTAGACAGGCGCGGCGATTATGTCCGTATGGAGATACAAATACGAAAAAAAGTTTTAGAGAAAAAAGCAGGGATTTATCTATTGGCGGGAGATATCATGCGTCCAACAGCAATTTTAATTGGACGTATCTATTTTGATAAAGAGACAGGGATTTATAAAGGAAGGATTCCAGTTGCAGATATTGGAGGTTCCGGATATTCGTTTGAGCAAATCATAGGACTCTATATAAAAAATGAAGAAGAAATGTTTGCAAGTCAATGGATAGAAGAGGAATTAAGATTAGCAAATTTGGTTTTCTGGGAAGAAGAAACAAAAGAAGAAGAGATAGAAGAGAAAACGGAAGTTATTCCAATGGAAAGTTCAGACAATAAAGAACAAGAAATGGAAATGAGAGAGACGGAAGAACAAGAAATGGATGCCTACAATACATATGGACAGTTTTCAAATGATGAGATAGAAAAGGATCCAGTAGTTCAGATGGAAGAAAAGAAGATCACAATGAGAGCAACAGAAGAACAGCCGGCTTATGACTGGAGGTACGAGTGGGAAAAGCTCGATCGGGGTCCGGGAAATGAGTTAGTTCTTGGGCTTGCACTCTGGACTAGAAATAAGAGAAAATCTTAGATGATCTTCCCAGGCGCCGTTGATAAAAATATATTGAAAAGCAGTACCCTCTTTTTGAAATCCTAATTTTTCCAACAATCGGATAGAGGCGAGATTTCCAGGTTTTACATAGGCTTCTATCCGGTGAAGTTTTAAGTCATGAAAAATAAGGGAAATCACCTCGCACAGCGCCTCATACATATAACCTTTTTTGCGAAATTCGTGATCCATTTTATATCCGATTGTACAAGTTTGGAAAATGCCGCGCTCAATGCGCTGAATGCTGATCGTGCCAATGACTTTGGCAGGATTATTTTTTTCCATTAACCAATACCGGAAAGATTTTTGATGTAGAGACATATTGAAATCGTAAGTTAAAAGCGTCTTTTGGTAACGCTGTGTATAATAGTTTTCAGGTTTTATGCCATCATATTTCTCAAAATCGGCTCGATTATTTTGTAAAAAGCGCAAAACGTTTTTGGATGCTTCGGCAGTTAATGTCGCTAGAATCAGTCTTTTGGTCTTATATTGAAAATTCATTCATCAATACCTCGGATTTCTACATGAGTTAAATATTTTTTTAAAAGAGAACAAATTTGTTCAAGCTCTCTTCTGGTATATGAAGAAAAGATGGGATTTAGAACCTGATCTGATTCTCGATATGCCTGCAAATAATAGGTATTAGCGCCAGCGATCCATCTTCCAATCTGTTCAAAATCTTCTTTTGTGTGGAGTTCTTTTGCAACGGTTGTGCGAAATTCGTATGAAATGGTTCCTTTTAATAAAAATGAAACGGATTCCATAATAGGTTCTATAGAAAAATTTTGTGTGTTGCAGATTTCATCATAGCGGCTTGGTGCATGTTTAATATCCATAGCAACATAGTCTAATAAATTCTTTTCACAAAGAGATTTTAAAACTTCGGGATGGGAACCGTTCGTGTCGAGTTTGATTTTATATCCGAGTTTTTTGATTTTTTCTAAGAAGAAGTCCAGATCTGTCTGTAAAGTTGGTTCTCCTCCGGTGATACAGACTCCATCTAAGATCTGCTGCCTCTTTTTTAAATGAGAAAAAATCTCCTCTTCTGATATGCAAGGGAGTTGATTTAGGGGGATGATAAGATCGCTGTTGTGACAATAGGGACAGCGAAAATTACATCCGCCGAAAAAGATGGTGGATGCTATATGCCCTGGATAATCCAATAAAGTTGTTTTTTGAAATCCATATATTTTCATATGACACCTTAATTTCATTCGTGGAGCACATGTTGCCACGTTGGATAAAATTCTTTGTTCTAAATATTATGGCACAGAAACAAGGGGAAGTGAAGAAAAAATTGACAAAAGATATAAAGTTGGGTATAATTATGTTTCCGAGCAGCTGGGGTGGCAGCGGTACCCTGTACTAGCAATCCGCTATAGCTAGAGTGATATTCTGCCTCGGGTCTTGGGTGGTAAAGCAGCCCTGGGTAAGTGGCGATGAAGTCTGGGTCTTACGCAATGGAAATCTATGAACCGTGTCAGGTCAGGAATGAAGCAGCACTAAGTAGAACCTTCCATGTGCCGTGAGGGTG
>JAAVYC010000248.1 GCA_022790905.1 Lachnospiraceae bacterium
CAATATTACAAGCCTTGCTTATTTTGCGATTCCAAAATGTTATGCTCTGGTGGACACAGCGGCATTGGAAGAGACAGGTATTCTGACGATGCAGAATTTCCCGACGCTGCCCTTAAAAGGGGATGGCGTTTTAATGGGATTTATTGATACGGGCGTGGATTATATGAATCCGATATTTCAGGATGAAAATGGTATGACAAGAATATTGCGTATTTGGGATCAGACAGTTCGCGATGGAACTCCCCCTGAAAAACTTTTATATGGAAGTGAGTATACGGCAGAGGATATTAATCAGGCGCTTCGCTCAGATACACCGTATGAAATTGTTCCGAGCCGTGATACGGATGGCCATGGGACATTTTTAACGGGAGTGGCAGCAGGTTCGCCGGATATTCCCAATGCTTTTGTTGGGGCAGCTCCGGGGGCGGATATTGCTATTGTAAAATTAAAACAGGCAAAACAGTATTTGCGGGATTTTTATTTTATAAAAGAAGGGGTGCCGGCATACCAGGAAAATGACATTATGGCGGGAATTTCCTATCTGCATAATTTGGCCTACAGTTTGAGTAAGCCGCTGGTTATTTGCCTGGGTTTGGGTACGAACAGTGGTGGACATGGGGGCTTTGCTCCTCTTGCTGCGCTTCTTCATTATGTGGGGATCCGCAGGATGAGAGCCATCACTGTAGCGACTGGAAACGAAGCGAATGCGAGACATCACTATTTGGGAAATTTTCAGTCGAGACAGGATTATGAGGAAGTAGAAATCAGTGTCGGAGAGAATGTAGGTGGATTTATTGCAGAGCTCTGGAGTAATTCTCCGGAAGTGGTTTCTGTCGCTGTACAGTCACCGACAGGGGAATTGTTGCCGCTAGTTCTAGCAAGGCAGGGAGAGCGAAAAGAATTTAAGTTTCTGTTGGAGGGAACCATAGTTAGTGTAGATTACAGTCTGACGGAATATTCACGCAGCATTGAATTGGCATTCATAAGATTCATAGCTCCGGCAAAAGGAATTTGGAAAATACGTGTATATTCGGGAAACTATCTGGCTGGAAGATTTCATATTTGGTTGCCCAACAGTGAATTTTTACAGGGAGAAGTGTTCTTTTTGAGATCTAATCCGGAGACAACGATTACAGGGCCTTCTAGCGCTGTAACGCCAATGTCAGTGGGAGGATTTAATGCAAAAGATAACAGTATTTATCTGGACTCGGGGAGAGGATTTAATATTTTTAATCAGGTGAAACCTGATTTTTTGGCGCCAGCGGTGGAAGTCTTCGGTCCGAATTTAAATTCTGGATACACAACAATGACAGGAACTAGTGTAGCGGCTGCGATTGCGGCGGGAGCGGCGGCTCAAATGATGGAATGGGGAGTTGTCCGTGGAAACGACGTTGCAATGAATACCAATGAGATTAAAAATTATTTTCTTTTGGGAGCAGATCGGGACCCTGGCACAACCTATCCGAATCAGGAAGAGGGATATGGAAGGTTGAATATTTATAAAGCATTTACGAATATGAGGAGCACAAAATAGAGATGAGATACGTGATTACAGGTCTTTTTGTATTTCTGCTGGATCTGGGAGTAAAGGAGACCATAGAGAGAAAAGAATCATCCGATGTGAGAACATTCTGTAAAGGTAAAATTCGGGTTGAAAGATATCATAATAAAGGAGCAATGTGCAATGTCTTGGACGACAAGCCAAAATTCATTAGAGCGATACATACATTGGTTTTGCTATGGTTTGCCGTTTATGCGATATTTTCCATGAAAGATCATGGGAGCTCGGGAAATAAATTTGGAATGAGTTTATTGTTTGCAGGAGGGCTATCGAATCTTTATGACAGGTATCGTAGGGGTTATGTCGTAGATTATCTTCGATTTAAGACGCCGTGGAACTGGTTAAACCGTATGATTTTTAATCTTTCTGATTTTGCAATTTTTGCAGGAGCAATTCTTTTTGAAATCAATTCTGAGAAGTAGGAGAATTCTTTAGTAAAATAGATATTGTGCAATTATATATAGGAACAAAAAAAGGTGCCGCAAGGCACCTTTTTTGTATCATAGTTGTTACTCAATATTTGACTTTTAGCATAATAAAAAAGAAAAATCTATTATTATAGAAAAAGGTACATTGAAAAACCTGTGATAAAAATAAGTCAAGAACTAGTTCACTACAGTTACATTGACTGCCTGAGGACCTTTTGCTCCTTCTGTTACCTCAAATTCTACAGAAGCGCCTTCTTCAAGGGATTTGAATCCTTCCATATTCAAACCGGAAAAATGTACGAATACATCGTTTCCCTCTTCATCCGAAATGAAACCGTAACCTTTTTGGTTGTTAAACCATTTTACTGTACCTTTGTTCATAAAAGTACCTCCAAAATATAAATATAGATGTGCTTTGCACTGATTCAACGGTACCTATCTTACCTTATCTTAGATTGGTAGTCGTTAAACTAATTTAACCATAGCACAGGAATCTTAAAAAGTAAAGGAAATCCTTTAAAAATCAGCGATTATTTTAGGTAATTAGGAGATTTCAGTAAAAGCAATAGCATAATTTTTAAAAAATTGACGAATTTCATTGTCCCACTCAAATTCAGGAGATTTATCAAGGGAAAAATCCTGATAGGAAACACCAGTTGTGGCAGTAAGTTCTTTGTTTTGAAATTTTAGGTTTAAAAGAAAGCCATGGATCTTGTCAAAAGAATCAGAAACTGTCGAAAATAATTGCAGGAAATCATTCGGCGAAAGAAAAAAGGTAAATTTAAAATATCCAGGAGTTCGTTTTCCTTTGATTAAGTCAAAGAGTGTTGGGCGAAGCATGGAAAATGGAAGATAGGGAAGGCCCGCTAGTCCTTCTGTCTCGAGTTCATCCTGGGAATAGAAATCTTTGACTAGATGGCCGTCAAAAGTATAGGTAATACGATTTTGCAGGGTTCCTTCTAAGAACTGAAAAGAGTCAAAGAGTTCTGAGCAGAGTAATTTTGTCATAAAAGTTCCAATATCCATAATCTGTAAAGTTATCATAATATCTCCTGTTTTTATTGGTATAAAATTTGAGTTGTTAAACTATTCGCAGTAGGACCTCGTAAGCAGAGCTTACGCGATCACGGGCATTCGCCCTATCAAATTTCTGTCTGCTAAAATTGTCTGTGAACAGACAATTTAGCATCCAAAAATTTGGCACTGCTCATTGCTTACGTGGACA
>JAAVYC010000232.1 GCA_022790905.1 Lachnospiraceae bacterium
CCAACCGCAATCATAAGATTTACATCCGGATCCTGTTCCTGTAAAATTCTTCCTACCACAGATTCATCCGGAATAAGGATATCATCTCCTGAATCAAAAAGAAGTTCTTTGAAATTAAATCCATCATTTTTAAGAAGTTCCACCGCTTTTTGACCGGCTACTTTATATGTATTCTGGTCAAAAACGACGAGAATCTTTCCATCCTTAAAAGGTGCTGCCACTCTTGGTAATTCTTCAATTGCTCCCTTACGAATTACCATATCATGGACACTGAAATTGTGATGGCGGCCACAAGAACAGTCGAACTCTGTCCGCGGCATTTCATTGATATCCATGTTCAAAATTTCATTCATTTTGTTTTACCTCCTATCTTCTTCAGACATTATTCCTATGTAATCACTTCCTGAACAAATTCAAATGTAATTTCATTAAAACGTTCAGATTTAAACCTTTTTATTACTATGATTTTATTATATTCTCTTTTCATTCCAATGTCAACCATTATTTTTACATTATTTCGATTTTTATCCTATATTTTCTATATTTATCCGATTTATTCTAACTTATTTTTACATTTGATAACATAAGTTATGGTTTTTCTGCATTTCATAGAGCAAAAATGCATTTCATACATTCTCGCATCCTACCATTTGGATATTTTTATTTTCAAAGGAAGATTTACACGACGTGATTTAGAGTCCATATAGAGTAAATAGATCAAAAAAATAAAATTTTTTATCGATTTTTGTTATATGTATAGATTGATTTCCGAGTAATCTAATGATATAATATTTTCGTCAAACGCAAAACACACTCTTTATTTTCGTTTGATTCCAATTATGCATGCTTTATGTCTCCCCAAGATTGTGAAGCATGCGTTTTTTATATTTATCACATTTCTTCTCTCAAATATGCCATAATCATTTCTGCAGTTTTTTTATTTGTTACAAGTGAATTAAGATAATTTCCTCTGGCAGCAGCGATAATAGGAAAAACCTTATGGGGACCATAAGCAAAACCTATTTTCTTTGGAATATTTTTAAAATCCTCAACCGTGATCCCCACTATATGTTTATCATATTCCGGGTCTATTAATTCACCATTAATATCATAGATATGAAAGCATACTTCTCCTACTGAACCCCGTTCACGATACCTCTCTAATTGTTCCGAAGAAAAATATCCATCACGGATGAGAATATTATTCAGGTCCTGCTCTAGAGAACCGATTGCAACAAAAGCGATATCAACGTTTTTTATTCTTTCTAACATTGGGTGAAATTGTTTTTCTTCATATATTAATCTTTTCAATTCCAAATTATCCAAAATTGCAGGAATAAATAAACTATGCGCTTTGCCGCCTAAAATATTAGCAAAACTAGTAGTAACTTCATCTGGTCTGTAACCACTGTCCTGGAATGTGTTTAATCCCCCCATCAACTGCACAACGTCTATTCCAACCGGAGAGATTTTTTTTGTCACCTGAAACAAAGATGCAAGTGTATTTCCAAACGAAACTCCAAACGATTGACCGGATTTTAATATATTAGCAATATAAGAGAGAGCTTCTTCCGCAATCGTTAAAACATCATCGGAAGGTATGATATAGGCTTCTTCTATTTCTAATGCTTTTTGTAATTCTTTTTCCAATTCAATACAAGATTCCTGCATTCCATTAATTCGGATTTCTACAATTTTTTCATCTTGTGCCTTTTTTAATAACCTGGATACTTTCTGCCTAGAAATTCCTATTTTATCAGCAATTTCTTTTTGAGTCATATTCATTACATAGTAGTAATTGGCTACACGGATTAAATCCTCATTCATAAAATGTGCCTCCTCTTTATATTGATTAGAGACCTAAAAACTCTGATTTGATCTGCAAAAAAATTCAAAACTTTTAACTGCCTAACCATATGCTATCAAATATTATATATTATTTTTTTTTGAATTTCCATACAATTAAAATAGGAATACCCCGATATTATAAAAATACCGGGGCACGACATAGGATATATAAATAGATATTCAGTAGGCACAATTAATTCATAAAATTTTATTCATGAGCCGTCCAGCCACCATCTACGAGAATTGTCTGACCGTTGATTCCACTGGATTGATTGGACGCCAAAAACAACGTAACATTTGCAATCTCTTCCATCTCGAGAAGTCTTCCCAATGGAATTCTAGATTTCATGCGTGCCATCCAGGACTCATCCTCTAAATTATGCGCTGTCATCGGAGTGATTACATAAGCAGGGGCAACCGTATTCGTTACAATCCCCTTTGGACCACCGGACACAGCAAAACTCCTGGTCATTGCTTCGACACCGGCCTTTGTCACATCGTAAATAGTATGTCGACCATCGGAAATATGAGCTCTATGAGACGCATAATTTATAATTTTTCCGGAACCCTGTTCCAACATCACTTTATATGCTTCTTTTGACATAAAGAATACAGCTTTCAAATTGACGTCATTCAACAGATCCCATTCTTCTTCTGTAATCTCTTCGTTGACAGTACGATTTGCAAGACCGGCAACATTTGCCAAGACATCAATACGTCCAAAATCTTTCTTTATTGCCGCCATAGTCTTTTCAATCTCCTTTACAGAGCGAAGATTCGCTGTGTAGGCCTTTCCGTTAATTTCTTCCGCTGTAGCCTTCACTTTCTCTTCCTGGACATCTATGACACAAACTTTTGCCCCCTCCTTCGCAAACTTAACGGCGATCTGATGACCAATACCGCCAGCTGCACCTGTTACAACGCATACCTGATCTTTTAATAACATGAAAAATCCTCCTATTTATTTAATAAGAAATATCCACCATTTGCTAATGATTCATATGCTACGCAGTATCTCTTATAACCTTCATCATATGCCGCATAATTTTCAGGATTTGGATGATATATTTCTTTTACGCGCACTGCTTTTTCTGACGCATCCTCATAGTCCTTATAGATTCCAACCCCAACTCCTGCGTAAATCGCAGCCCCCAAACATCCTGTCTCAGATGTCTGAAGAACAGATACCGACTGTTTATAGATATCCGCCTGCATCTGGCACCATAACGGAGCTTTTGTACCGCCTCCAACAATTCTCAAATCATTCAGCTCAATCCCAACTCTTTTGATTGCCTCAATATTATCGCGCATCTCATATGTGATTCCTTCCATAATGGCTCTTGCAATCTCTGCTTTTGTCGTTCCTAAGCTCGCATTTAAAATACAACCACGGGCATAAATGTCAGCCCTTGGACCACTACCTGCTCCTTGAAGATAAGGAAGGAATGTAATACCGTTTGCGCCTGGCGCTACTGTTTCAATCTGCTGATTAATCAGCTCATACGGATCTTCTCCTACTACTTTTCCTGCTGCAACCTCCAGATCACAGAATACATCGCGATACCAGCGATAACTGGATGCGGAAGCAATGGAAGCTGCTTCAAATGTAAAATTCTCAGGTCCCGAATTACCTTTAAAAATCAATACCTTATTCGGGTCTCTCATAGATTTATCAAGCGCAACATACGTAGATCCGTAAGTTCCAATTACTGCTACGGCAGATCCGTCTTTCACAAGTCCGCC
>JAAVYC010000233.1 GCA_022790905.1 Lachnospiraceae bacterium
ATAAGAGCAGATACCAAAGTCTGTCCTGCACATCTAAAATCTCCAAATGCTTTTCTAATGTCTGAAGATCTCCTCTCGACACCGGTCCTGTCAATGCGCCTGTAATTCCTTTTTCCACAATCGCTTTACAATTGTCATAAAAAAGCGGCATAAGCGCCTCCTCTGCCTCCTTTTTCGAAAAACCACATTCTTTTAAAAGCCTCTGTCCGATACTCGCCAATGCAATGACCAGGTTACTGCTGACCACACATGCTGTATGATATTTGCTCTTTTCTTCTGATGAAATAATTGTCACCGGATTCCCGCATTTTTCAATTAATAATTTCATCTCCTGAAGCTTTCTATTGCTCCCTTCGATCGTAAGATGTGCTTTTCCTATTTCTTTGTAAGATGTTGTTTTGGAATGAATTGCATAGATTGGATGGATAGAATAACCAAATGCTTTCACTTGGTCGATTCCAGAAAAAACGGAAGATGATAGAACGCCACTACAATGACAGATAATCTTTCCCTGTATTGGGAGATGTCTCAAAAACTCCCAAACCTGTTCCACAGCACTGTCGCTCACCGTGAGAAAAAGTGTGTCGCTGAAACACACAATCTGTTCCAATGTCTCATAACACGCTGTTTTTGTAAATTCAGCTGCAAATTGTGCGGACTCCAAAGTTCTACTGTAATAACCGCTCACTTGTACGCCATGCTCTCTGAAATGTTTTCCAAGTGTACAGCCCACTTTCCCCGCACCGATAAAACCGATTTTCATCCTACCACCCCTTCTTAATTTTATAGTCTTATTCTTTTACGATATAAGCCGACTTGGCAGTTCGATATCAACATTGTCAATTTCGTGGGGCAGGATGGGATTGATCATCTTACTTTCTATCTTTACATCTACGGTATAGTTTCCGGAAGAATACTATCCGCTCACAAGTATATCATTTTTTATAATCCACGTAAATAGTAAATAAATTAGTATTGCGAGATTGTCTGTTTTCCGATATCATAGAATTAGGTCGATAATATCGTCGAACCGTATCAAATTTAAGAAGGAGTTTATTATGGGTAAAAAAAATTGCGTTGTCGCACAATCGGGTGGCCCAACTGTTGCTATCAATGCCAGTTTGGCCGGTGTTGTAAATGGGGTCAAAAATTCGAATGTTTTTGACACAATCTATGGTTCAGTCCATGGTATTTTGGGGATTTTAAATGATGATCTGTTGAATCTGAGTGAACAGATTCCAGATGAAGCTACTTTAAAGAGGTTAAAACATACACCTTCCATGTACTTAGGCTCTTGTAGGTATAAGCTTCCAACTGTGGAGGAATCTCCTGAGACTTACACTCAGATTTTTAAGTTATTTGAAGAAAAGGAAATTGATACTTTCTTCTACATTGGGGGAAATGATTCTATGGATACCACGAACAAATTATCTCAATATGCCGCTTCGATTGGCAGCAAGGTAAAAGTACTCGGTATTCCAAAAACAATCGACAATGATCTATGCCTGACAGATCATACGCCAGGATTTGGTTCCGCTGCAAAATACATTGCCACTGCAATGTTAGAAATTATACACGATACTTACAGTTATCCTGTACCAAGCGTTACGGTCATTGAAATTATGGGACGCGATGCGGGCTGGTTAACTTCCGCCGCTGCACTTGCTAGGAATGAATACAACATTGCCCCGCATTTGATCTATCTCCCGGAGGTTGCATTTGATACCGCTCAGTTTGTGGCAGATGTAAGAAAACAATTGGAAAAACATACAGCCGTAATCGTTGCCGTATCAGAGGGTATTCGCGACAAAGACGGTAATTATATCAGCGCTACCTCTCAGACCGTAGATGGTTTTGGTCACAGTCACTTAAGCGGCGCGGGCAAATGTCTAGAAAACTTATTAAACGCTCAGTTAGACATCAAAGTACGTTCTGTTGAGATGAGCGTATTACAGCGTTCCGCTGCTCACTACTCTTCCGCAACCGATTTAACAGAGGCTTTCCAGCTCGGAAACAATGCTGTAAAACTCGCAGAAGAGGGAGCTACCGGACGCATGGTAACACTAAATCGCGTATCTTCCGATCCATACAAGGTTGAATATTCCTCTGAAGATGTATCTAAGATCGCAAATGAGATTCGCAACGTACCTCGCGAATGGATCAACGAAGAGGGCAATGATGTCTTAGGACCAGTATATGAATATTTAAGACCTCTGATTGTCGGTGAACCAGATATTGTATTTAAAAATGGAATGCCTACTTATATGTCTATCCCACATTTGAAAGGTTCCAAATAAAAAACATAGAAAAGAGGAACGCGATAATAAGCGTTCCTCTTTTTCTATGCTAAGGCACTAACTCATCCGTCTTATCACCATTCTCCAAACGATACGCTTCGATCCTGCCATTTCTACACAGAAGATAAAAATATTCTCCTATATAGGTTCCACGCAGCTCACCCGCATATTTCTCATAATCCGCACAATCTATCTTCATACACTGCCGAAACGCTCCTTCTTCATAAGTAAACAAGAGATAATCACAAATTGTCTTCTCTCCATACCCTTCCGCCAAAAAGCCAAACAGATTTTTCTGTGTATCAATCAAGACTGCTTTGTAATTATAAAGCGCCTGAGAACTGTCATATTCAGACAAATTTAATTTGGATGTCTCTTTTACGTCCGATGGATTTGTGATATCGAACATAGAAAGTTTCATTCCCTGTGTTCGCCCACTCTCTTCTTCCGCTTCCATACCAATTCCAAGTAACAAGGTGTCGGAATAAAAATGCAGATATTCTGAAAATCCACTGATTTTTAATTCTCCTAAAATTTTCGGTTTTTTCGGATCCGATAAATTCACGGAAAATAGCGGATCCATCTTCCTAAAAGTTACAAAATATCCAGTGTCACCGAAAAATCTCGCTGAATAAACCTCTTCATCTTGTGCAAGATCTTCTATTTTTCCAGTTACCTTTAAATCTTTATCCAAAACATAGAGACTATTCGAGGTCTGATAGTCTGTCGTCTCATATCCAAAATCCGACAAAAAAATATCATCTTTTACTTTTTTCGACCGCCAGGTATCCACCGTTGTCACCATACGCAAATGGTCTTTATATTCATTCAAAGCCATATCGTCTTTTAAAATTCCTTTTACTTTTCCCTCTGCCTCCTTCTTTATTTTTCCTTTTTTATAAGAAAATCGGTAAATTTTCGTATAATTGCTATTTTTTCCCTCTCTATTTACATTATCCTGCAAGGAATCTGTCATATAAATATTCTTTTCACTGACATAGAACTGACTGACAGAACTTACAATCGCCTTTGTATCTACAAATTTATCTGGTTTTTCCATATTGACAGACGCCATTACCAGATAGGAATCGGCATCGGTATCCTCTGGCAGATAAATACGTTTCTCTTCGATTGGCTGGTCATCAAGTGTTGGAATATATGCTTTATAATCCTCCTCTTTTTCCGGCTTCTTTGCATAGTCCTGTGCAAAAAAGTAGAAATATCCATCCGAAATCCTAGAGTCCCGATAGTCTCCTTTTACAGTAAAAGTATGAAGCTCTTTCGGCTTTTCTCTCTTTTTGATATCATAAATGTGAATCCTGGTAAAGGCACCTCCAAGATCAGCGACATCATAGAGTTTTGCAGTATTCGATATCTGCTCCGTGTCCGCCCACCGAGATTCTAGAATTACCAGTCTATTTTTCCAGACATAGAATTCTTGAATGTCCTGAAATCCCTCGATTCTGCTCTCTTCTTTTAAATCTCCTTTTGTATCCACAATCTGCACCGCATATTCTGAATTCGATTTGGATGAAACGATCTGATATAGATAGCGTCCGTCATTTTTTATTATATCAGCTTCCTCTACATTGACTTCTTGCTGATTCGTCTTACCATAATCTTTTGTTATCTCTGCTCCCGATGTATCTTCTGCAGATTCAGTGGAAGATCCGTTTTCCCGCAGCGACATCTTGCTCTCTTTAGAACTCTCATACGTAGTTTCATAGGAAACCTCTCCTTTCGCCATCCCATAAGCGGATCTCTCCTTTTCTTTCCAACGCGACAAAAAATTTTCGTATAATGCCTCATAAGTTGTGCCTTCTTTTGTACTTTCTACTTGCTCTATCTTCCCCTGTTCTTGTGTAGTCGGAAGAAAAAATAGATCTTTTTCTATTGCCAGCAGCGTCAAGAGAACACAGACAACAGCAGCCATGCCGTAGCGCCATTTGCAGATCACCTTTTTCTGCCTCTTTTTATCTGCCGTATCCGCTTCTTTTAACCTCTGTTCTATTTGGCTTGCACTCAGATTCTCTGGAAGCGGTTCTTTCTCGCCTGCATTTTGCAAGGTCTTTCTGATCTCATCTTCATTCCATTTCTCTCTATCCATTTTATATCTCACACCTCCAATTTCTGTCTCATTTTTTGAAGCGCTCTGCGATATTTAGATCGGACCGTACTGTGATTCTTATTCAGGATATCGGCAATTTCCTCACCTGTGTATCCGCCAAACACAGACAGCGCCACAATAAAGCGCTCTTCGTCTTTTAATTCCCAAAATGCCTGTTTCACTGCCACGGAAGCGACAAGATCAGGATCTTTCGCCAGCTCCCGCTCAACGGAAGCCGGAAGCTCTTCTATGGTACATTCTTTTTGAAACCAGGTTCGCATCTTTTTCTTACAGCGATTGACTAAAATTTTCATGATCCAAAGCTCAAACTTTTCTTCCTCCCGCAGCTGTTCCCGTTTTTCATAGGCAATCAATGCCGTATCCGCGACAGCGTCCTCCGCCTCCTGTCTGTTGCGCATGTAATAATATGCGGTCCGGTACATCTTGGGATATATCTTTTCGTAACGCTTTACAAACTCTTTCATCCATTCCCTTCCTCTCTTTGTGAAATGCATTTCACTCTTTTAGAGTCTCTATCCGCACAAAATGTTGCATTTATATTTCTCTCTTATGTATTTTTTCACAAAGCAACAGTGCATTTTATTTTTACTATAGGAATTTCCCATACAATAAAAAATATCATTCACCCCAATATTTTCGGGACAAATGACATTTTTCATTCTGGATTATAAATCCATTTACAGCGGATTTGCCAAAATCACTTCCTCTGCTGTCGGAGCATCAATATAGAGGCTATCTGCCAGTCCGCCTTTTAAAACTGCACTGATAATATCTACCTTCTCTTTTCCAGAGACAACTAACAATTTATTTGGAATTTTTTTGACTGTCTCTAGGGATGTTCCGACGACACGCTCATCAATGCTTTTATCAAAAATTTCTCCATCTTTATTCAAAATATGGGAGCAGCAGTCTCCAACGGCTCCCCTGCTGTGAAACTTCTGATAATCTTCCTGCGTAATCACCCCCATCTGGTAAAGGACAGATGGTCTCTCCAAATGCCCCGCAGAAAAAATCGCCGTCTCACAGCTCTCTGCCATTTCTAATATCTGATGGATCTGGGAATCTTGTTTTAGGGCATCTGCGATAAACGCGTGATCCACCATTGCCGGAGCCGGAATCTGATATCCCGTCCCGCCGACACACTCCGTAAAATTTTTTAATATATCTAACGCTCCAGACTCATAAATGGCACGCGAAAAGCCTCCGGTCAATTGAATCACGGAAATTCCTTTTCTCTTAATTTTAGGAAGATGTTTTGCAAGAACCGCCAATGTATTTCCCCATGCCACGCCCAAAATACTGTCATTTTTTAGATATCTCGGTAAGTCTTCCGCCAAAGCCGCACAGACATCCTGCATCAAAATCTGTGGATTACCCACCACATCCGGAACGATTACCGCACGCTTCAACGGAAATCGGGCGATCAAATCACTCTCCATGGAACTGTTTGACAAAATAGAATCTTTGATACGCACCTCAATAATCCCTGTATCCATTGCCGTCTTTAAGATTCGACTAACTGTAGACTTACTGATTCCTTCTTTTTCTGCTATTTCCAATTGACTAAAATGCAATTCATAGTGCATTTTTGCAATGCGGATCAATTGATTCATTTTTTTTGTATCCATAATTTATCTCCTGTTGTGATGTGGATATCAATATTTGAAGTACTTTTTATATCCAAATCTATCCTATCATATTCTCCCTTAAATGTGAAGTATCTCCAATTTTATTGGGATTTATTTCATTTAATAAGAAATATTTTTATATTATACGGGATTTGTTTCAAATATGTATTGACTTTTCCCATTTCACAAAATATAATAGACTTACTAGATGAAATAAATTTCTTATAAAAAGAAATTTATTTCAAATGCCCGGGCAATTCATTTTTATAACACATTATATATTCAAAATAGGAGGTAACGCCATGAGCGTTGTAACACTAATCGGGGCAGGCCAGATGGCATCCGCTTTAACTTTCCCTCTTTTTGAAAACGGACATGAGGTGAGATTAGTCGGAAGTCCACTGGACGATGAAATCATAGACCGTTTAGGAAAAGACAACTACCACATCAATCTTTTAAGAACCCTACACGAGGGAATTCATTACATAAAATGTAAAGATGTACAGGAAGCGATTATAGGTGCCGACTTAATTGTCTGCGGTGTATCCAGCTTTGGTGTGGATTGGTTTGCCGACGAGATTCTTCCGATTCTCGACGAGAATATCCCTGTAATTTCCGTTACAAAAGGTATGTTGGATTTCGAGGACGGAACGATGATGACCTATCCGGAATATTGGCAAAAAAAATTACCGGAGAATAGTCGTTTAAAGCTTTATGCGATCGGCGGTCCCTGTACTGCCAGAGATCTTGCCGACCACGACCCCTCTTTTGTGGGCTATTGCGGTCCCGATTTCGAGACTCTTTGTTGGATTCGCAGTCTCTTCGCCACAGACTATTATGTCGTCAGTCTGACAAAAGACGTTGTCGGTTTAGAGTGTGCCGTTGCTCTAAAAAACGGTTATGCACTCGGCACAGCTCTCGCTATCGGCATGGCAGAAAAGGCAGGGGATGATGGAGTGAACCATAACAACTCCGAAGCAGCGCTGTTTCAAGAAAGCGTAAAAGAAATGCTAGAACTGCTCCGTATCGTGGGAGGCGGTGTAGACAATATTATGTTTGCAGCGGGGGATTTAAACGTAACTGTCGCAGCGGGGAGAAGCAGAACAGTCGGATTAATGCTTGGAAAGGGCTATGGTATTGATCAGATTATGGCAGATCTAAAAGGACAGACATTGGAGGCCGTTGTGATCGCAACGAGAACTGCCCGCGCCGTAAAAGCACTTGCAAAAGCCAAAAAAGTGGACATTGACGATTTTCCACTGCTTATGCATGTAAACGAACTGTTAAATGAAAAGAAACCATTGAACATCCCGTGGAAAAAATTTCAAAAAGAAATGTCATAAAGCGGGACTAAAGAAGGAGGTATTATGATGGAATACTATTTGGGGTTAGATTTGGGTACTGGAAGTATGAAAACGGTATTATTTGATGTAAATGGAAAAGAGATCTCGCAGTCAGTGATTGAATATCCTCTCTATCAACCACACAATGGATGGTCGGAACAGGATCCAAAAGACTGGTATGAAGCCGCTGTACAGACTGTAAAAAATGTAATGGAACAGTCCAATGTTCCAAAAGACCAAGTCAAAGGTCTCGGCATTTCCGGACAGATGATGGGTGCTGTTATGTTGGATAAGAATGGAAAAGTCCTTCGCCGCGCCATTCTCTGGAACGACGGAAGAACTACTGAATCCTGTGAGCATGTGCGCCAGATTGTCGGCGACGATCTCTTTATGAAATATTCCTGTACTCCGGCAAGACCTGGTCTGACAGCAGCAAAAATTCAGTGGGTAAAGGACAATCAGCCAGACTTGTATGCTGAGGTAGCGCATATTCTCCTCCCAAAAGACTATCTTCGCTATCGCTTAACCGGAGAATATGCAACAGAAGTATCAGACGCCAGTGCCACGCAGATTTTGGATGTCCCAAATCGCCGTTGGTCCGATGAAATTATGAGTGCAATGGAACTCAACGAATCCATGCTCGGTAAGGTTTACGAATCTCAGGAAATTACCGGATATGTCCGCCCAGAAGTAGCAGAAGTTATGGGCATTACTTCGAAATGCGCCGTAGTCGGTGGAGCGAGTGATAATTCTGCTGCCGGCGTTGGCACCGGAATTGTAACTCCTGGAAGCGCTATGACCACGATTGGAACGAGCGGAACTGTCTTTGCTTTTTCCGAAAAACCAGTTGTTGATGAGCATAAATCTGTATATACTTTCTGCATGCCGGTTCCAGGCGCATGGCATTTCATGGGAAGTGTCAATTCCGCCGGGGCTTCTCTCAAATGGTGGCGCAACAATTTTTATCCAAATGATGAGGATTACGTAGAGATCAATAAAGATGCCCTGTTTTCAAAACCGGGCGCAAATCGCCTGATTTACCTTCCTTATCTGAATGGCGAGCAGTCTCCTCATTTTAACTTGACTTGTCGTGGCTCTTTTGTCGGACTCGCAGCGATACATACCAAGGCAGATATGACCCGTGCAGTCATGGAAGGAGTTACCTATGCCCTGCGCGATATCATGACCGGTATTCGCAATACTGGCATTGAACCAGAAAATGTCCGCATGTGCGGCGGCGGTTCTAAGAGCCCGTTTTGGAGACAATTGATGGCAGACATCTATAATCTGCCGGTTGCTCTTCCTGATATGAATTCAGAAAACAGTGCTGCTCTCGGTGTTGCTATCCTTGCGGCAGTTGGAACAGGCGCCTACCAAAGTGTTCCGCAAGCCTGTGACAAGATTATCAAAATGCGTAGCGAAATCTATATGCCAAGTCAGGAAAAAGTGGCATTTTACGATAAAGTGTACAAAGAATTTGACGCACTATATCCAAAATTAAAAGACAATTTCAAATCTATTTTAGAGCTATAACATGATTACATGAAAAATGCATCCAATGCCTGATAACCACAATCTGACATTTGGGTGCATTTTTCTCAGAAAAGTCCCCCTGCAAACCGATATAAATTCCAGAAACATTTTTCATCCAAACAATCAGTGAACAGGGGGACATTTTTATGAGTATTTCTTCCATCGCAGCCGATACATATCATCTGGCGATCTCCTCCCAGACAGAGATCGCAAAAGCTAAAGAAAGCAACAAAGAGACAACCAAGACCAAAGACAAACGAGATACTCTTGAGATCTCATCGGAAGCATATCATATGCAATTTTCTGACGAAACGCTATCTGCTACTTCCGGAAAAGACTATCTTGATATCACAAAAAGCAAACAAAAACCCAATACCTATATCATTCATTTTACGGACTCGGCACAGATAAGCAGGACCCTGCAAAGAGGATATCTGACCATAAACGGCATTCGAATTAATCTGACGGATGACATAAAGAAACAGTTAGAAGAAACGGATCAAAAAGCGCAGGCAGACCGCGAGCAGGCATTCGCACAACACACACTGTGGCACAATCTCACTGTGGCACAGCAACAGGCTGAAACCCTTCAAAAAGCGGCAGACGACGCTTTAAAAATGATGGAAATTGCAAGAAGAATTGCACAGGGTGGAAAAGTTCCCGCAAAAGACGAGCAAAAACTTATGCAGCATGACCCTGATCTGTATATGATGGCAAAAACCTCTGCTATGACGGCAAAGGAACATAAAAAATATGATTCCCTATTCCAAGATGAGAATCACAAAAATAACGACACAGAGAACTCCAATTCTCCTTCCGGTTGGACGTCTTACGAGACACAGATGAGCGTGTCTCTCAATGAAGGAACCCTTGAAATACAGGGTGTCTGCGAAAGCGAAGTCAGTGTGGGAATTTAATTGAAATGTTATGATTGTAGTGCAATCCTATCAAGGAAAAGCTGTAAAACCTTGTAAATAGAGGCTTTACAGCTTAACTCCAACTATTTGAACTCGTCTCACAGGATTTTTCATTAACATTTTTCTGTACTCAAACGTTAAAAGAAAAAATAGAGCATATGACCAAATAATTCACAAAAGATATTCCACTCATTATCTTCTCATAATCGACAAGTTATGAT
The DNA here is from genome assembly GCA_022790905.1 of Lachnospiraceae bacterium. GTDB lineage: Bacteria > Bacillota > Clostridia > Lachnospirales > Lachnospiraceae > Maccoyibacter. The sequence goes on from JAAVYC010000233.1 coordinate 10,068, forward strand.
ACAATCCTTTTGTTGTCACTACCCAATCCGGCAACGGAAGGGGGTGCTAACTTGGAGTCACTAATCTCATTTTTGATTTCTGTCGTAGCAGGGATAGCCTGCCACTATGTCTGCAAATGGCTAGACGGAGATGACAGTGACAATTAGCCTAAAAGAACCCCCACGAACTGCCATTCGTGGGGGTTCGCTTTGTGCCAATTTGAACACTAATCTCATTTTTTGCCTAGGCACAGTATAGCATATACGAATATCATTTGCAATATTCACATTTTAAAAACAACTCGTATTTCATAAAATATTATTGTCTTATTTCATATCATACATATAGTTGCGACAACTCACCAAAATCTACATCCGTATTTTTAGGCAAGCCATTAGCATATAACTCATTGTTAAAATACCTAATTCCTATAATTATAATTTGGATATAATCTTTCTTCAATATCTGTAACACATTTCACTTTTTTACCAAAAATTTCATTAAAAATGAAATATAACGCATCTGGTTTAATATCAGAATGATCCATGATCAATGTATTATGAGTTGTAAAAATTAACTGTCCTTTAATATTTCGGGCAACAGCTTTCATCAATTTTGCAGCTAACAAATCATGGATACCATTTCCAAACTCATCAATTATTACACACTTACCAGTAATAACCACCATTAAATATGGTAATAGACTCAAAATCTCCTGTGTTCTACTTGACTCATACATAAAATCTATATCAAAATTACGATTTTCAATTCTTTTATTCAGGAATAGTGAATATCTGATTTTTCCATTCTTCTCTTCTCTATGATAACAAGCTTTATTAACATCATCAAAAAGTGTAACAAAGAAAC
>JAAVYC010000234.1 GCA_022790905.1 Lachnospiraceae bacterium
AACGCTCCACTTCATTTTTCCTAATATTTTTTCCTGTTTTTTAACTCTTCATGTAAAAAGCAATAATTTTCATATCGTTCTCTGCTGATCTCGCCTGCTTCTAGAGCCCGCTTCACAGCACAATCCGGTTCATGAATATGACTGCAATAACTAAAACGGCAACTGGGTTCTAATGAGACATATTCCGGATAGCAGTCCCTTAGACTCTCTTTTTCCAGACCCGGAATATCAAAAGAGCTAAACCCCGGCGTGTCCATAAGATAAGTGCTGTCTTTTAAATGAATCAGTTCTGAATGTCTTGTCGTGTGCTTTCCTCTCTCGATTTTTGCACTGATCTCGCCCGTCTCCATGCCTGCTAATGGCTGCAAGGTATTGATCAGTGAAGACTTTCCAACTCCAGAAGGACCTGCCATCGCAAAGGTCTTTCCCTCAATACTTTCTCTCACAACATCAATTCCGGTATTCTCTTTGACACTCAAAAAATAAATGGGATACCCAGTTGACTCGTAAATTTGATAGATCCATTCTTTCTCCTTTTCACCCACGAGGTCCGACTTGTTAAAACAGATTGTTACCGGTATCTTCTGATATTCCATCATAACTAAAACACGGTCTAAAAGTTGAAAATTCGGTTTTGGCTTGGCCGCTGCAAAAATCACGAGAGCTCCGTCAATATTTGCCACTGCAGGCCGAATCAATTCATTTGCTCTCGGTAAAATTTGCTCGATATTTCCTTTTTTCTCTGTTTCATCTAATACCGCAATCTCCACATTATCGCCAACTAACGGTTTCAATTTTCGATTGCGAAAAATTCCTTTTGCTTTACACTCATAAATTCCGGCTCCTACTACGTGAACGTAGTAGAACCCGGAAATTCCTTTTACTATCTTTCCTCGCATAGTCATCCCTATTGCTTCTTAAATGTCACTCTTTCCCTCTGTTCCTGTATACTTCCATCACTCAATTTCCATGTTATTTCTAAAACTCCTGAGGAAATCTCCAAAATATCCGTCTTTTCCAAACGATATGGGAACGATGAGATTGCAATATTATTCCATTGCTCGATCATATCTCCATTAGTATCCATCAATATGATATCTGCACTCTCAACTTCTTCATTATCTTCAGGCGCTGAAATAGTTGCACTGAATTTATAATAGGTAGTCTTTGGTCCACTGCTGACCACCAGCGTAATATCGGTCCCCTCATCTACATATTTTCCAGGAGCAATACTTTGACTAATCACATGTCCCGCTGGAACACTATCGCTATTCTCATTGGTCACATTTGTAACTGTTAAACCTGCCGCAGAGAGTTCATTTTTTGCGTCGTTTTCAGATTTCCCTTTTACATCCGGTACCGGAACAGCGGCTTTTCCCTGAGAGACAACGATACTGATCGTATCCCCTTTCTTTGCGGAACTTCCCGCCTCCGGAGATTGAGATATCACATTTCCATTCGCCACTGTATCGCTGTTCTGATAATCCCTGGAGTATTTGAATCCCTGGTCCTGTATCTTATTGATTGCGGATGTCTCATCTAATCCTTTGACATCCGGAACCTCGATCTCGCCAGCCCCACTGCTGACAATGACTTTAACAGTAGAATTTTTCTTAACCATTTCTCCTTCTTCTATATCCTGAGAAATGATCTCTCCTTCTGCGAATTTATCACTGGACTGTTTTCCACCATCTCTGATGCCAAGACCTAATTTTTTCAATGCGCTTTCTGCTTCATCATAAGTCATACCGGTGAGATCAATCATTTCTATCTTGCCGCTCTCCTGCTCTGTCTTGGCCTTCTCATCCTTTTTATCTTTTGTCCCACCAAACTTAAAAAAACCGAAAAAACTTCCAATCAAATAGACTACAATACCGACAATAATCGCTGCCGCAACAATTCCTGCTATGGTAATCGCCTTTTCCATCTTCGGGTTTAACTCACCCTCCGAAACCTCATCGTCGTCCTCGTCCTCTTCTTTCTCTTCGCTTTCTTCTTCCTGATAATAGATCTGCTTTGCTTCTTTTTGTATTCTCTCTAAATCCTCATCTGTATACTGTCTGGTCTTTCCCTCTGATTCCGGATTTACAATTGTCACAAAATCTTCATCGGGATTGATCAGGGATTTTTTCAAATCCAAAAGCAAATCTTCCATTATCTCGTATCTTCTGTCCGCATTCTTCTGCGTACATTTGAGAATGATTTTCTCTAGACTAATCGGGAGATCCGCCGCATAGGCACTCGGAACTACCATCTCTTCTTGAAGATGCTGAATCGCAATTGCGACAGTTGTATCTCCATCATAAGGCACACGTCCTGTCACCATCTCATACATCACAATTCCTAACGAATAGATATCGCTTTTGCCGTCTACAAAACCATTCCTGGCCTGTTCTGGTGAGGAATAGTGCACGGATCCCATTACATCAGAATTAATCGTGTTGGTTGTCGCAGCCCGTGCAATTCCAAAATCCGTCACCTTCACTTTTCCTTCTGTGGAAATAATAATATTTTGCGGTTTGATATCCCTGTGAATAATATTTTTATTATGTGCGCTCTCGATTCCTCTTCCAACCTGTATCGCAATACTGATTGCCTCTTTAAAAGAGAGCTGTCCTTTTTTCTCGATATATGTCTTTAACGTGATGCCTTCCACATACTCCATGACGATATAATACATCCCGTCCTGGCTTCCAACATCATAGATATTTACAATATTGGGGTGTTCCAATCCCGCTGCCGACTGTGCTTCCGTGCGAAATTTTGTCACAAAATTGACATCTTCTGAAAATTCCTGTTTCAATACTTTAATCGCAACAAAACGCCCTAATGTATGATCCTTTGCCTTATAGACATCGGACATTCCACCGGCTCCTATCTTCCCTACCACCTCATAGCGGCCATCTATCATCATTCCTTCTGCTAACATTCTCTCCACCTCTTTAAACCGGTTCTATGACGACAACTGTGATATTATCCAGTCCTCCATTACTGTTGGCTATTTCTACCAGTCTCTCTGCTCTTTCTGCCACGTCTCTTTGACTGATCATAATACTTTTAATATCACTATCGTCTATCATATTCGTCAAACCATCCGAACACATTAAAATATAATCCTCGGGCTCTATTTCTACTTGAAAAAAATCTACTCTGACTTCTTCTGACGCACCTATCGCTCTTGTAATGATATTTTTATCAGGATGATCTTTTGCGGCTTCCCTCGCAATTTCACCCATACGCACCATCTCCTCCACTAAAGAGTGATCCTGGGTAATCTGAGTAATCTCTTTTCCGACTACATACATTCTGCTGTCTCCTACATTTGCGACAAAAGCCTGCCTTCCCACCAGTGTCATTACAACAACTGTAGTTCCCATTCCGGTCATACTATCATCTTCTTGTGCTTTTTCTCTCAGTTCCCTATTCGCAGTGCAGATGGCACGATTCATAATTCCAACGGGCTCTGCCCCGTCGTCCTCTTCAATATTTTTTACGATCGTCTCTACCGTAAAACGCGATGCAAATTCTCCCGCCTTATGGCCTCCCATTCCATCTGCGACAATAAAAAGGTTCGGCAAATTTCCGACGGCATTCTCTGATGTGTACACGTAATCCTGATTCATTTCTCTTTTTTTTCCAATATCCGAAATCGAAAATGTCTTCATTTTCTGCCTACCCTTCTGTGTATCTCTTTCGTAATGATCTACAGGCTCCATTGATCTCTCTGCTCATTTCTTTTCTAAATCGTAACATTTGTCTCATTTCGACTTTACTCATCTATTTTCATATATATTCTTTATCCCATTCCATTATGGCTGCCTATATCTTGAATATTTTAGCATAACAAATAGAAAAGGACAAGTTATAAATCACTTGCCCTTTAAATTGCTGTTTATTATATTTTATTGGTCTTGCTTGTACATTATGTCAGTGTATTTCCATATTGCTCTGAGATTCTGTAAAAACTATACTGACCAGATTCTCTTTCTCACTCCTTTTTTGACCAACAATTATTTTCATTTAATCCTCATTATTTATATATTTTTATCGGTCACAACTATTTCCAGCCTTTGTATAAAAAGTCAACAGATATAATCCACATACGCCTACAATAGCGTAAATAATTCGCGACACCCATCCAGATCCAAAAATAAATCCGACTAAATTAAAATTAAAAAATCCGATGAGTCCCCAATTTATGGCACCGATGATGACAATTGTTAAAACCACAATATCTAACGCTTTACTCACAAAAACCCCTCCTGTTATCTTGATTCTAATTATAATTTTCCCAAAAAATTAAATTTTATCATAGATATACAAAATTTTTTTTAGATTTCTGTGTATCTCTTTCGCAATTGTCCGCAGGCTCCATCGATATCTCTGCCCATTTCCCTTCTAATCGTAACGTTAATTCCATTCTTTTCAAGCTTATCCTTAAAACTCTGTATAACTTGCTGATCAGATTGTACGTAATTTCGCTCTTTGATCGGATTTACCGGTATCAGATTGACATGGCAATTCTGGCCTGCAATCAAATCTTTTAACCTATCTGCATCTTCTTGACTGTCGTTCACTCCGCCCACCAGACTATACTCAAATGTAATTCTTCTCCCCGTCTTTTTAAAATAATCGTTGCACGCGCCGAGCACTTCTAAGAGATCGTACTTGTTTGCGATTGGCATAAGTTCCTCTCTCTTTTTCTGACTCGATGCATGAAGAGAAAGTGCAAGCGTGATCTGGAGTTTTTCTTCTGCAAGTTCCCGTATTTTTTCCACAATCCCGCAAGTAGATACGGTCAGATTTCTCTGACTGATATGGAGACCATCTTCATTTGTCAATAACTCGATAAATTTCAAAAGATTATCATAATTATCAAGCGGCTCTCCCGTTCCCATCACAACAACGTTTGAGATCCGTTCCCCGATGTCTCTGCCAATGCGATAAATCTGTTCTAGCATCTCTCCCGGCGTTAGATTTCGCACCAAACCATCTAAGGTCGAAGCACAAAAACGACAGCCCATTCGACAGCCCACCTGTGACGAAATACAGACGGAATTTCCATGTTTATAGCGCATCAACACGCTCTCAATCATGTTTTTGTCTTTTAGACGAAACAGATATTTTTTTGTCCCATCTAATTTTGATGTCTGAATTTCCACCGGATCTAAAATGATCAGATCTGCGCGTTCTCTCAATTTTTCCCGCAATGATTTTGAGAGATTCGTCATCTCATCCCAGTCAGAAATCTGCTTTTCGTGCAGCCATTGATAGAGCTGTTTCGCACGAAACGGCTTTTCTCCAATAGATTCCATAAATTTCTGTAACTCTTTTAAATTTAAAGATTTGATTTCTATTTTCTTCTTCATATTATGTATCTCTTTATGGTGTTGCATTTACTTTTTTAAAAATTGCGCTATAAAAAAGCCGTCGTTTCCCTCACTTCCCGGAAATATCTGCTTTTCCGATATCAAACTTAATTCTGGACACTCTCTTAAAAGCCACCTGGCATTTTCCTCGTTTTCTGCCCGGTGTATGGTACAAGTGCTATAAAGTAATTTCCCGTGTGGTTTCACATAGTGAACAGCAACGCTCAATATCTCCCTTTGAAGCTTGACTAATTCCTCTTCTTTTTCAGGCGTCATTTTATATTTAATGTCCTTTTTCTTCCCAATCACGCCAAGTCCAGAACAGGGCAGATCGGCAATGACAATATCGGCCTTTTCTTTCAACGATTCATCATAAATTCTCGCATCTGCACATTCTGCTCTTATATTTTCCACCTGACATCTCACCACATTTTCCTCGATAAGAGCCACTTTTTGCGGTGTCAAATCTCTCGCAATCACTTTGCCGCTTCCCTGTAAAAGCTGTGCCATATGGATACTCTTTCCACCCGGCGCAGCACACAGATCCAGTACAACATCTCCTTTTTCTGGCTGCGCCGTTTTTGCCACCAGCATAGAGCTGATATCCTGCACATAAAAAAGACCTTTGCGAAATGCTTCAATTTTACCGAGATAATCGTAATCCGAGAGATATAATACCTCCTGCCACTGCGCATGTTCTCTCACGGTAATTCCATCTGCCTTCAGCATAAAAAGCAATTCCTCTTTTGTCGTTTTTTCCGTATTGATGCGCACGCAAGTGGCACTTTTCTTTAAAAAAGAAACCGCCATCTCTTCCGTCTGCTCATATCCATATTCCTCTGTCCACTGTCTCACCAGCCATTCCGGAAGAGAATACTGAATGGACAGATATTGAATGGGATCTCCTTTTTTCAACGGATAACTGATTTTATCTCTATTTCTCACAATGCTGCGAAGAACCCCGTTGACAAACCCTTTTAATGTCCGAAATCCTCTTTTGCCCGCCAATTTTACTGCTTCATTACAGGCAGCAGAATCCGGCACTGCATCCAAAAAGCAAATCTGATAAACAGCGCTTCTTAAGATGCAGCGGATCACTGGCTTCATCTTATTTACTTTGGTATTGGAAAATGTATTGAGTATATAGTCAATCCGAATCTGGTGCTCTAAGGTTCCTTCTGTCACTTTTGTGATAAAAGCACGTTCCCTTTTTTCCAAATACTGGTGTTTATCCAGTGCACTTTTTAAAGCGATATGGCTATATTCTCCATCTCTAGTCACGGCAAGCAAGATATCCAAAATGATCTCTCTGCTGCTGTCGCCATCAGTCATTATCCCTTCCTCCAAAGAGTAATACCAGGCGCAAAAGCTGTAAAATCGCTGCAGCCGCACTTGCCACATAGGTCAAAGCCGCTGCTCCTAAGACTTTTCTCGTATAGCGCAGTTCCTGATCCTGTAACATATTTGTCGATCCCAAAATATGCACGGCACGATTTGAGGCATTAAATTCTACTGGTAAAGTCACCAATTGAAATAAGACAGCCAAAGAAAAGAACAAAATTCCAAGCTGAATCAAAAGCGTACCTGTATTAGTGTGAAAAAATAATCCAATGAGAATCAATGGCCATGCCAGCGTAGAACCAAAGTTTGCCACCGGTACCAGAGCTCCCCTAAATACAAGTGGAAAATATCCGGTCTGATGCTGAATCGCATGTCCGCACTCATGAGCCGCCACTCCGATTGCCGCCACAGAGGTACTTCCATAGACACTGTCAGATAAATTCAAAACCTTTGTCCTCGGATTATAATGGTCGGTCAAATTTCCCGAAATATGACCGATCTGGACATCGTAAATTCCGGCATTTTTTAAGATACGATCTGCTGCCTGCGCCCCAGTCAGTCCTGACATACTTCGATATTTTGAATATTTCGCATAAGTCATTTTCACTCTCGCCGACGCCAAAAGGCAGATGATAGCGCCAATAATTACTAAAATATAAGTTGAATCCCACCACCAATAAAACATAAATATTTCCTCCCGTCTTTCGACTGATTATCATTCCTTGGTAAACTTTGTTCCTTCCGGCAAAGACACACCACAGAGAAAAGCTTCCGTTGTCATGCGTTTCTTTCCTTCCAATTACAACTCCTGCGGAACCAGAATCCCATCCGCTGTCTGAATCCCAAAACTACTCTTTCCAAGTTTTATTATGCTTCCCGCCTCCGCAGGGTCACCGCCTTCCTTTATCTCTGCCTTCCAGATTTTTAATGTTTTTCCGCTATAATAAGTATAGGTACTAGGCCACGGATTTAATCCCCTGACTAATCTTTCCAATTCTACAGCCGATTTGGAAAAATCCAATTCTCCAAAAGATTTTTTGATCAGACCAACTTTCGTCGCCTCCTCATGGTTTTGAGGAATAAATTTTGCGGATCCATCCTCCAGTGCCCGCAGGGTCTTTACGGCAAGCCCTGCGCCGACTTCCGCTAATTTATCAAATAAGCTTCCTCCCGTCTCGTCTTCTGCAAGTTCCACTTCTTCTTTTAGAATCATATCGCCGGTATCCAATCCTTCATCCATGCGCATGGTTGTCACACCGCTGACTTTCTCACCTTCGATAACCGCCCATTGAATCGGCGCCGCCCCTCTGTATTTTGGCAGCAACGAAGCATGCAAGTTGACACAGCAGTATTTTGGCAAATCTAAGATCTCTTTTGGAAGAATCTGCCCAAATGCCACGACAACGATACAGTCCGGTTCATATTTTTTTAATTTTTCAATCCCGGACTGTTCACGCACTCTCTCCGGCTGAAAGACTTCGATTCCATGTGCAAGCGCCGCCTCTTTTACTGGAGACGGCTGCAATTTTCCACTTCTGCCTCTCGGTTTATCCGGCTGCGTCACCACAAGACATACCTCATTTCCATCGCGAATTAATGCCTCTAATGTTCCCACGGCAAAATCTGGCGTCCCCATAAAAATAACTCTCATCTATTATTCTCCGTCCTCCTCATACTCTACATCATAAATATCCCCTTCTACGAGTTCCGTATACAAATGTCCATCCAAATGATCTAATTCGTGACAGAATGCCCGCGCAAGAAGTTCCGTTCCCTCCAATTCACGCTCTACCATATTCTCGTCTAATGCACGCACTTTTACATAATTTGGCCTTGTCACCTGTCCCGCTTTTCCAGGGAGACTTAGGCAGCCCTCGCTTCCCGTCTGACTTCCATCCGTCTCTACAATCGTCGGATTAATTAACACGATCGGTCCCTCTCCGACATCCACAACGACAATTCTTTTTAAGACGCCAACTTGACTCGCCGCTAATCCGGCTCCGTTCGCCTCGTGCATAGTCTCTATCATATCTTCAATCAATGTTGCAATCCTCGGTGTCATTTCTGTCACCTCTTTGCAGCGTTTTTTTAATACCTCATCTCCCTGAATACGAATTGTTCTAAGTGCCATCATTTCCTCCTATCTTCCGCTAAAAACCATTTACAGGGTTAAAGTCAAATTGTACATATGTCTCCCCCTGAATGGTTTGCGTCTCTATCCATTGTTCTATCTTATCTTTCACAGTGACCAATTTTTCATATTGATTGCTTTTTAAATATAATATTTTTCGATATATATCGTTGATCTTGCCAACCGTTGGACTGGTTGGACCAATCAATGCTATTTCTTTCATTTCTAACTCTCTGATTCTTTGCGCCAAAATCTGCGCCGTCTTCTTTGCATTCTCTTCCTCACTTGACAAAATCAAAACCACCAAAAGGTTCCACACCGGAGGATAATTCAAAAGATCGCGATAACGAATCTCCTGTTCATAAAAACATTCATAATTCTGCTCTTTTGCCGCCTGAATACTGTAATGTTCTGGGGTATAGGTCTGAATCACTACTTCTCCCGCCTTCTCTCCCCTCCCAGCTCTTCCCGCCGCTTGCGTCAGAAGCTGGAATGTCCGCTCTGCCGAGTGATAATCCTGCACGTAAAGAGACATATCTGCCGCTAAAACGCCGACTAACGTGACATTGGGAAAATCATGTCCCTTGACGATCATCTGAGTCCCAATCAAGATATCTGCCTCCTGGTTGGAAAATGCCGAGAGTATTCTTTCATATCCATCTTTCGTTCTAGTCGTGTCCGTATCCATCCGAATCGTCCTTGCCATTGGGAAACGCTTTTTTACAATTTCCTCAATTTTTTGAGTTCCCGCTTTAAAACCTCCAATATAGTGGGAACCACATTCCGGACAAATCGTCGGTTCTTTCTCTTCATAATTACAATAGTGACAGATCAGTCTTCCTCCTCTATGCTGACTCAAAGATACGTCACAATGCGGACACTTCATAACGTGCCCGCATGCCCGGCACGAGAGAAACCCTGCCAATCCTCTGCGGTTTAAAAAAAGCATAATCTGCTGCTTTTTTTGCAGCCGTTCTTCGATCAGCTCCTGTAATTTGTGACTTAAAATCGACCGATTTCCTTCTCTTAATTCCTCCCGTAAATCCACAATGTGACATACCGGAAGCGCTCTGTCACTCACACGCTTTTTTAATTCCAACAGCTGATATTCGCCCCTTTTTGCCCTGTAAAAACTCTCTAAAGACGGGGTCGCCGATCCCAATATGACCACAGCTTCTGACATCTTTGCTCTTTTTATTGCGGTCTCCCTCGCATGATATCTCGGTACCGTCTCGCTTTTATAAGATGTCTCATGCTCCTCATCTATAATGATAATCCCTATCTTTGAAAACGGTGTGAACAACGCTGAGCGGGGACCGATCATAATATCAATCTCGCCCTTCTTTGCCCTCTCGAACTGATCAAATCGTTCCGCTGGCGAGAGCTTGGAATTCATAATGGAAACCCGCGCTCCAAATCTCTGATAGAATCGCATAACAGTCTGATAAGTCAGGGCAATCTCCGGGATTAAAACGATTGCCTGTCTGCCAAGCGATATGGTCTTTGCAATCAGCTCCATATAGACTTCCGTCTTTCCGCTACCTGTCACACCGTGTAACAGGTAAGTATTATATTCCTTTTTTTGTACATCTGCCCAGACTCGATTTACAAGAAACTGCTGAGCAAAATTCAATTGGAGTACATCCTCCTTTTTTTGCATATGATGAACGGGATTTCTGTAGTCTCTTTTGCTTATCACTCTCAAGATTCCCTGCTCTTCCAACGCCCGAATAACCGCTGCCTGGACTCCGAGCTTTTTAGTAATCAATTCTTTTGGCAGTTCTCTTTGCTCAAGCAGGGCATCCAACAATTTCTCTCTCGCAACACTATTCTTTCGGTTACATTCTTCAAAGCGCTCTCTTGCTTTTTCAGGTTCTAACGCCAAAACAATGATCTGTTTCTTTCTCTCATTCTCTCTGCGCTTGATGGGTATCACCGTCTTCAACGC
>JAAVYC010000235.1 GCA_022790905.1 Lachnospiraceae bacterium
CACAATCGAATAGAGGGAATCCACACCGCCAAGATCGGAAGTCTTCATTGGAATACCAATGACCGGCATTGGAAAAAGTGCCGCACACATACCTGGAAGATGGGCCGCTTTACCCGCTCCCGCAATTATTACCTTGATTCCTCTCTCCTTAGCTCCTCTTGCCCACTCAAAAAAAATATCTGGTTCCCGATGCGCAGAGATAATTTTCATCTCATAATCAATCTCAAATCTGTCTAACATTTCCGCAGCCTTTGCCATCACTGGCATGTCTGAATCACTGCCCATTACGATACCTACTGTTGCCATACTTCTCTCCTCCTACTGTACTTTACTTTTATTCATGATCTAAAGGTTCGTTCAACACTTCACATCCCGCAACGACAAACCTTCCGTCGCGGATGATATCCTCTATCGTTCCATTTGCCCTGATCACAGTAATCGCTCCCAACTCATCGTATGGAATTGTGATATCCGTATGACAATTCAGATACGCTTTTCCCTGATCTTCTTTTCGCAAAATAGATACTTCGTTGTCTCTCGCCACAATTTCTTTTCCATTCGGATTAAAAACGGCATTCTCCTCCGCATGAGAATAGCAAGTGTCACCCACAGCAAAATGGGGACCTGTCTTCTCCGCGATCAAAATCGGAAGCTTTGCCGCAATATCATATTTGCGGGCCATCCGATATGCCGTCGTATTTGTTCCAATTGCAAATTCTCCCATCGGAAGCGTATCGTGGTGCATTAGAACATTCTCACGAATATATTTTCGGTTCTCCTCTTCTGTCTCAAAATTCTTACAAGTATAATCTACAATCATTCCATCTCGAAAGTCAATCTCCAAATCTAAAAAATTCAACTCACTCAGATAGACCTGGGATACGTGGAGCTTTCCCGTGGTCCCCTTTAAAACCGGAGAGGTAAAGACTTCCCCTACTGGAATATTAACGTCCGCGACACAGTTTTCAAAGATGGTTTCCTTTTCGGGATCCTTCAATCTATAAAGCATCACGGTCAGATCTGTCTTATTGTCTCCGCTTCCCTGAATGTGTACTTTTTCCCCAGAATCGAGAACATCAATGATTTTTTGCTGCATCGTCTGATACAATTTATAATCCAGTGTATTGATCTTGACCGTCTCCGCAAAGATCTCTCGAAACTGTTCTCCGATCGCTGGAATCGGATAGGCGATGACCGTAAAACTCCGCTCATCCCCTTTGATATATGCATTTGTAATTTGTCCTGCCTGATTTGCATAGTAGACGTTTAACTGTTGCTGTTTCTCACTGTAACGTGCATTTTCTTTCTTATTCTCTGGCTCAAACGGCTTTTCTCCAAAAATTTCAATCACGGCAGGACCCGCATGAACTGCCGCCAACTCTTTTCTCTTCTCAAAGGAATTGCGCAGTACTTCCAGCCTTCGTTCCACAAACGCCTTGTCCAGATAATAAGCCTTATCATCTTTGTGATCGTATTCATACTGTTTATTAACCGCTTTTGTATAGACATTCCCTTTTCCATGTCCCCTGTTAAAAAGCGATAGAGAAGGATCTCTCGCTATGGTCGGCCTCAATCCCATCTTTTCAAAATTTTTGATCGCCACGCGCACCATGCGTTCAAATCCGATCGGATAGTGAATCTGTACCGTCTCCTTTTTTGACAAATCTACACCCAGATTCACAAAACCGATACGGTACCCTTCCGTATAGGTATCCGCCATGGACTGAATCTTTTCTTCTTCCATCTCACCTAAAAACTTTGCAATCTCCACTTCACAGTCACTAATGTATTCACCATAGCGATAGAGATATCGGACATCGGACAGATCCGCTTCCATGACAATTTTGGTAAAAAAGTCTAAGGACGGATCAACGATCTCTTGTACATTTCGCTCCACAAAAATTTCGCTGTAGTCGTGATAAAACCAGTAAATCGTCTGTTCTATTTCTCTTTTATCCACCTCTCCCGTTGTCTCAAAGGCATTGTAAATTTCCACAAACAATTCTAAAAATATCGCAATCCAGTCTCTGCGTCCCTCATAGGCCAGTCCAATACAACTGCGCAGATCCGTATATAAAAAACTTAAAATACCGCCGAACTTTTCTCCAAGTTCCGACACGGCATACGCCGGATTAGCATAGCTTGTCCCATAATTTTCCTCTAAAATATCCTGATAAAAGTCTCGATTTCTCCTTCTGGCATCTTCTAGGGATTCTGTATCCAAAAAACCATCTTCCGCCATCCTCAACGTCTCATCTACTTTTATCAAAAATTTTGCTGTAGTCTGAAAATATGCTCTGTATTCGCTGCGGACATTCTCCTCTTTCACTATCTGAAAGATCCGCTCTATTACCAGATCATACCGTTCATTTAATGTCTCCAATTCCATGTCTTTCATCCCTTACATATCGTCTATGATATTCCCTTTTTTTATATTTTCCTCAATTACTCTTTCCAGATAATCCCAGATTTTTTTAGAACCCTCTGATGTTTTCTCATTGCGCTTCATAATCTGAGACTTTTTCACACTGTGTTCCCTCCAGGACTTTCCGCCAGAGGCATCGTTTAATAAAATTGGCTGTGCATTGTCTAACACCCTCGCAAACTTTGCTTCCGGCGTTTTTCTGTCCTCAAACTCATCCCAAAGATTTCTATATTCTATAGCCTGATCCTTTGGTAAAAGCGGAAAAATTCTCTCCGCTGCGGCCAATTCTCTTTCTCTTTTTGTATCATTTCCCGCCTGATCATAAGCATAAGTATCACCCGCATCGATCTCGATGACATCGTGCAAAAGTACCATTTTCATCGTCCTAAAAACGTCAATTGGCTCGTTAGCATACTCTGCTAAAGTGAAACACATCAACGCCAGATGCCAAGAATGCTCCGCATCGTCCTCTTTTCTTTCACCGTTTGCCAGATACGTCTGTCTCACAATCGACTTGATTTTATCCAATTCCAAAACAAATTTCATCTGTTGTTCTAATCGTTGTTCTTCCATCACTCTCACCATTTATCACAAAAGGTCTATAATAATGTTCCCAGAAAATACAGTGCAATCCACAATATCGTCGCTATTGCGGATAATACCATGCCTGTATAGGGTAAGGTCTTAAATGTATCCTTCTCCTGTACCGCCTGCACTGCCTCAATAAAAGAAGCCGAACCGATAAAAAGTGCAGCGACTCCAACGCTCCCAAGATAATTCGCTCCATTTCCGTTCGCTGTCACTGCCTGTAAAAGTGTTATCGCTAAAACAGCGAGTGATAAAATCGCTCCGCCGCAAGAAATCGCTCCTTTGATGGACTTTTTCTTTTCTGTAAATTTAAAGTTCTTTCCTCTTCTTCTTTTCCTCATTTTTCTTCATCCATTTCTTTGCCACCATAAAACAAAGAAATCCCAGACTTCCTCCAAGTGTGTTCAAAATCATATCGTCGACATCAAAACTTCCCACTTTTGACAAGAGCTGTATGCACTCAATCAAAAGGCTAAAATCAAAAGAGACTAATGTCACATAGAAAAAACTGCGGTTTTTTTGACTCAACGTAGGTAGAAAAAAACCAAACGGAAGAAACGCCACGACATTTCCCAGCAGATTGATCATAACCGCCATCATTCCCAGCTTCTTCCGATATATGATAAAACGTCTGATCTCCAAAAACGGGACCAGATTATAATGATAGCTTCTGGTCAGATTCGTCCTTCCCATGATCTCTGCAAAAAACAGAAAGTAACTCAAAAATAAAAGGTATCCTCCGAACAAAACCCACCTAAAACATAATTTCTTTTTTGACATGTAACAAACGTGCCCCGCTGATCACTGCAATAATACCGCAAACTAATCCCACCACCATAATAACAACTCCGGCAGTTAGCGTTCCCGCCCCGCTGCGGCTTATTGTTTTATATGCTTTTTCATTCATATTCATTCCTCCCTATTTTACGCCATACTTGCGATAATACCCATCAATCGCAGCTTTTAATGTATCATCTATCATAATTCTTCCCTGACAAGGACGATTATATAAGTATTCCACTACATCTGTCATACTGACAATGGCATTTGCATCAAATCCGTACGTTTCTTTGATCTCTTCTAACGCAGATTGCTCTCCCTTTCCACGCTCCATCCGATTTAGAGACACCATCAAACCTACGATTTCTACATTTCCCTGTGCCTGAATGATTGGAAACGTCTCCTCAATGGACTTTCCCGAAGTCGTCACATCCTCGATAATGACAACTCTATCGCCGTCTTTGATCTTACTTCCAAGCAAAATCCCAGTATCCCCATGATCCTTGATCTCTTTTCGATTGGAACAGTAGCGGATCTCTTTTTTGTACAATTCATTATATGCGATTGCAGTCGCGACACTTAACGGAATTCCTTTATATGCCGGTCCAAACAAAACATCAAAATTATCTCCGTAATGTTCATGGATGGCTTTTGCATAGTATTTTCCCAGTTTCAGAAGTTGCCCCCCCGTTACGTAGGCGCCTGCATTCATAAAAAAAGGTGATTTTCTGCCACTTTTTAACGTGAACTCTCCAAATTTCAAGACGTCGCTTTCCACCATAAATTCTATAAATTCCTGTTTGTACTGTTCCATATTTATCTTAAAACCTCCTGTTTTTCTGGCACTTTTCAAAATAAAACTGCGTCCCTCTACGCAATGATTGTTTCCTCATTTTTTATATTATGAGGACTCTTTGATATTTTTCCAATTTTATCATATTTCCTATTTATATTCAATCCATTATTCACAAATCAAATTGCTATCCTAAAAGACTGTTTGTATCAGTTTACACTACAGCCCTATCTTTATCTGAGAGCTGATACGATTTTTGTCCGACTTCTTTCTCTCTATGTTAAAAGGTAGAAAATTATTGTATTATGTAGTAGAATAAAAAAATAAAACCATACTGATTCTACATGACAACCGCGATCTTACGAGGAGGTATATCTATGATTTCTTTAGCAAAAGACAGAGAAAAATATTTTAGATCTAATATAAGAGGAGGAAACGGAAGTTTGCAATTCGAGGATCTCATCCCAAAAGACCAGCTTCCAAACACGGTAAGGACACTCTCCCTGTCCGTCATCAAAAAAGGGGAGTCCATCGGATTACATGAACATATTGAAGAAGGCGAATTCTATTTTGTCATCAGCGGAGAAGCTACGGTTGTTTGCGACGAACAGGAATTTACCATGACTCGTTTTGATTCTACTTGGACAGAACAAAAAGGAAATTTCCATAGTATCCGAAACGACAAAGACGAAGATGTCATTGTTCTCTTTCTTGTGCTGCGTCTTCCAGATGACGTCAGACAGCCTGAGTGGAAAGCAAAATGTTTGTGTTAAATAAATACAGAAAAGAAGGCGTTAATCCATAAAATGAATCAGCGCCTTCTTTTTTATATTTATCTATTTTTTTATATTTATCTATTTTTTTATTATTTCATATCCCTTCTAAACAACTCGATATGGTACAGTACAATATCGCCAATCGCACAATTCAAATACTGGTCAAAATCAATAGGATCCAATTTATCCGGATTATTCTGAATATATTCTTTACATCCATCTATGTATGCATGTTTGATAGCTGTGGATACGTTTACTTTTGCTCCACCATTGCGAATCAGCCTTCTAAAAGTATCCTCATCCAGGCCTGTTCCGCCATGTATAACAACTGGTGTCTCTATCTGCTCTTTTAAAGCCTTGACAAGATCGAAATCAATCACCGGTGTTCCTTTATAGACGCCATGCGCTGTTCCTACCGCCGGAGCAAACGCATCTACCCCTGTCTCTCTTACATAATATAAGGATTCTTCTAGTGTGGCTCCTTTCGCTTTATCATCATCTACTTGCAGATCATCTTCCACTCCTGCGATCCGTCCCAACTCGCCTTCCACATAAACGCCGCGATGTCTTGCATAGGCAATTACTTCTTTTGTCATTCTAATGTTATCTTCCAGCGGAAAATGTGATCCATCAAACATGACGGAATCCCATCCCGCATCCATACATGCCTTTGCCATCTCTACATTTTGACAGTGATCCAAATGAACAATTACATTGACAGAGGCGTTCCATGCCAACTGACGTAACATGGTACCTAACTCCTGCGGGCCAAACTTTCTGACTGTCTGTGTCGATGTCTGCAAAATAACCGGTGCATCTAATTTCTGCGCCGCACGAATCACTGCACGCGCTGAAAGATAATTAAAAATATTAAATGCACCTACTGCGTAACTACGTCTCTTTGCTGTCTGCAATTCTTCTTTAAATGATTTCGTTTTCATACCAAAATTTCTTTTCCCTCATCAGAAGACTTCTATTTTTTATTTACACTTCTTTAAGGGAATTTGTACCTCCTGTGTTTACTTGACTATACAAGTATAGTAAACCATTATTTTTGTTCTGTCAATAACTTTTTTATAAAATAATCTGTGATATCATAAGCAAAAGCAATCTATGGCTATAAATAAAAAAGGATGAACTATGTCATCCTTTTTTATCAATAAATAATAATCGGGTATCCTCCCTCAATCGTATTGTAAATGATCTCCGCCTGATTTCTTGGAAGATTGATACACCCATGGCTTCCGTTTGTCTTATATCGCTCCCCGCCAAAAGATGTCTGCCAATCCGCGTCATGAAGGCCCTGACCATATACAAACGGCATCCAATAAGTCACTGTCGTCTCATATCCATAGATATCACTGCTCAAAGTATATGGACTTGCCTTATAGGCAATCGGCCATGCTCCTCGATAGGTCTGCCATCCCTCTTTTGGACGACCACTGACAATATCTGTCTCCGTCACAAGTACCCCGTTTTTATAAAGCCATAGATGTTGTTTATCCAAACTGACTTCCACATAACTTCCTAAAAGGTCATCATTTCCCTCTCTTGCCCTTCCTTTTTTCTTATATACGGGCTCTCTTTTCACACTCTCTCCGCTTTTCAAATCTTCTAATAATTGCTGCAATTCTGCATCCTGATCAATTCGATATCCATATTCATTTCCCTGAATCGTGATCTCTCTTCCATCGGAAGCTCTAAAAGGACGTGTTGCATACAAAGTATTGTACTCTGAGGCCAGTTCCGAAATAAAAGTGGACGCCTGCTCTTTCTTGATATCGACATTATCATCGCTGATATCAATCCACGAATGAATTTTCTTTGTATTCAATTTTTCAAGTGTACTCCCAAATGTATAGGTGATGGTCGCCTTTCTATAATTTCGTAATTGCTCGTTGAGCTCTTCTAATCTTTTATCTAACTTTTTATCCTTTGCCGACGACGCTTTTTGGTATACGTTGTTTCCGACCTTTATCTCCGCTTTTCCTGTAAGCAGATTTTCTAAAAATTCTTTTTCCAGTACTTTATGTACCTGCTCTAACATCCGTTTTCCATCTATTTGATTTCCCTGCACTTCTTTTATAAGAACAAATTCTTCTTTTTTCTTGTCATATTTTGTATGTGCATCGATAGATTTTGTCCGATTTTTAGAATTTAACCTTTTAGAAGCAATCGCCTCTTTTTCTCTTTCTTCATCCTTTTGAATCTCACATTTAATCGAATAATCTTTTGTTTTTCCAAATAGTTTAAATGACTTTTGTTTTTCCCCTCTTTGCTCTTTGATATCTGAAAGCTCTTCTTCCATTATCAATTTTTCCAATGTATATCCCAGGTCTCCTAATGTCGTCCTGTATATTTCTTTTCCCTTTTCTAAAAAAACAACTTTTTTATCTCGGAACGTTTTTGCAATCTTTTCAGAAGCCTCTATCGGGGTGAGCTTTGAAATATCCAGACCGTATACGGAGATCCTGTATCCCATAGTCTCTTTTTCCACCCGTTTCCTATGTATCTGAAACCATACGAAAAAGAACACAATACATAAAAGACATACAAAAAGTGCCAACTGCCATCTTATTCTTTTATTTCTATTCTTCTGTCTTTTATTTCTTTGTCTTCTACTTTTTTGTCTCATATCATCTCTCATATTTCTTTCAGTCCTCTTACAAATTATGCTATTAACTATTTATTATTCATTATACTTCACAGATTGTCCTCTGTCATCCCGTTTAAAGTGGCAAAATTCTTAAGATTTTCTATACAAATTCAAAAGACTTTCCTACAGAACCAAAAAGGAGCTCCATAAAACGAAGCTCCTCTGCAAACCCTATATTTATCTGTGATGTCTTCCTCCTCCATGATGTCCTGAATAAGAATTTCTTCCATAATTGTGATAATTATTGTGGTAATGCATATCCCCATTATCACAGTATCCATCCTGATTCTCGTCTACAAAATATGGACAGCCATTTCCCGCTGGTGTTACGTTTGTTGTTGGTGTTACATTTGTTGTCGGCGTTACATCTGTTGTTGGTGTTACATCTGTTGTCTGTGTCACATTGACCGCCCGCTTCGGGCTATCTGTCGCCTGCTGATTTCCATTTGAAGACATAGAATACGAATTCGCTCCTATCGTTACAGACATTGCCCCAAGTATCCCTAATACGATTAATTTTCCCATTTTATTTACCTCCTAATTATCCTTTTACTGCTCCAATTAACTCATTGATATCTGAAATTCCATATTCTACCAGATAACTTTTTATTCCATCTAAAATATCTACTGTAGCTGTCGGATTATTGAAATTTGCCGTTCCAACTGAAACTGCCGTTGCACCTGCAAGAATCATCTCAATGGCATCTTCAGCAGTCGTAATTCCTCCCATTCCAATAATCGGTATTGCAACTGCCTGCGCCGCCTGATAGACCATGCGAACTGCAACTGGATGAATGGCCGGCCCAGACAATCCACCCGTCTGATTCGCCAGAGCAAATTTACGGGTATGCACGTTGATTTTCATTCCTGTCAGAGTATTAATCAAAGAAAGTACATCAGCTCCCCCCGCCTCCGCAGCCTTTGCCATCTGCACAATATCCGTCACATTTGGACTTAATTTTACAATCATTGGCTGCTTCGCATATCGTTTAACTTCTTTTGTAATTGTCTCTACTGATTTCGGATCCTGACCAAAAGCAATCCCTCCCTCTTTTACATTGGGACAGGAAATATTGACTTCTATCATATCAATCGGCTGATCCGAGAGACGCTCTACCACTTCACAATAATCTTCCGCTGTCTTTCCACAGACATTGACGATGATCTTTGTATCAAATTGTTTTAAAAATGGAATATCTCTCTCCACGAAAAGGTCAATTCCCGGGTTTTGCAATCCTACAGCATTCAACATTCCACCGTAGACCTCCGCTACTCGAGGCGTCGCATTGCCCTCCCACGGCACATTGGCAACTCCTTTCGTCACAACAGCCCCCAGTTGATTCAAATCCAAAAATTCTCCATACTCGACACCGGAACCAAACGTGCCAGAAGCCGTCATCACCGGATTATTTAACGTCACACCCGCCAAATCCACTTTCAGATTTATCACCATTTCACCTCCCTATTTAATTCTATTTCCAAATTCATTACAACTCTACCTCTTCAGCCAAAAAAACCGGCCCTTCTTTACAAATACGTTTATTATGTACATTTGTGTGTCCGTCTTTATGCTTGGATTTGCATACACAGCCAAGGCAAGCGCCAATTCCACACGCCATTCGCTCTTCCAAAGAAATCCAACACTCCATATGTTTTTCTTTCGCATATTCCTTCAATGCCTTTAACATCGGTGTCGGCCCGCAGGCGTAAATGATATCGGCCTCCAATTCGTTGACCTCTATCGCATCTAGTACAGTTCCCATGGTTCCGGTACTTCCATCCTCCGTCGCGAGATAGACATCTGTATTCTCTAATTTTTCAAATTCTTCTGTCAAAAACAGTTCGTCGCGATAGCCCAAAATAATTTGCTTTTCACACGAAAGCTCTTTTGCCAACTCCAACATCGGAGGAATTCCGACACCTCCTCCAATTAAAAACGCTTTTTTTGTCTTCTTCGGAAATCCATTTCCAAGTGGTCCCATAACATCTATAATATCACCGGAGCGCACATGCGAGAACTCTTCGGTTCCTTTTCCCACAACACGATAAACAATCCGTAAAGCTCCATCATTTCTATCCAATTCACAGATACTGATCGGTCTTGGAAGAAGACGACTCCCGTCCTGACTATACACAGAAATAAATTGTCCTGCTTTCGCTTTTTCCACTATTTTGTCTGTCTTTAACCACATACTGTATACGCCATCTGCAATTTCTTCCTGCCGAATGACAAATGCTTTTTCCCTATACCTTTCTGCCATTTCCCTCTCCTATTCCTCTCTATTTTACACGAAGAAGCGCTCCGTTAATATCTTCTATCATATCAACTACCGCCGCTCTGGAGGCATCCTCAAAATTTTCCTCACCAAATTTTGTATATTCTTCTTGCCTATATGCCGCAATAATTCCTCTGGAAGAGTTGACGATTGCTCCCAATCCATCTCTATTAAAAAAATGAACTAAATCTTCCCCTTTTCCTCCCTGTGCTCCGTATCCCGGAACTAAAATAAAACTTTTTGGCATCACGTTTCTCAAGACTTTTCCCATTTCCGGATAAGTAGCCCCCACTACCGCTCCGATATGGCTATAGTTCTCTCCCATATGGTCCTGTCCCCATTCGGCTACCTTTTCTCCTACCCACTCATAGAGAGGACGTCCGTCTATCACGCGATCCTGAAATTCTCCGCTGGATGGATTTGAAGTTTTGACCAAAATAAACAGGCCCTTTTTTTCTTCTTTACAGACGTCAATAAAGGGTTTCACTCCATCTGTTCCCAGATAGGGATTGACTGTTACAAAATCTTCGTCAAACGCTGAATACTCTTTACTCCCCACCTGCACTTTTCCCAAATGTCCTGTCGCATAAGCTGCAGAAGTGGAACCGATATCTCCTCTTTTGATATCTCCGATCACGATCAAATCTTTTTCATGACAATAGTCAACGGTCTTTTGAAAGGCCTTTAACCCTTCAATTCCAAACTGTTCATACATGGCAATCTGCGGTTTTACTGCCGGTATCAGATCACAGATGGCATCTACTATTTTTTTGTTAAACTGCCAGATGGCATCTGCCGCGCCCGCAAGTGTCTCTCCGTATTCCCTGAACGATTTTTTTTGTATGTGTTCCGGAATATAACTGAGCATCGGATCTAGGCCCACTACAATCGGCGCTCTGGTCTTTTGAATTTTCGCTACGAGTCTGTCTATCATTTTTGTCTCCTGTCATTTCTATTCTTTTTCCTGTCTTTTTACTCTGCTTCATAGATTACTCTTCCATCGCAGACTGTCATTCTCACTTCTCCCGTCACACTGCGGCCATGAAACGGAGTATTTCTTCCTTTTGAGACGAATTGCTCTGCATCGATCTGATATTCTTTTTCGGGATCAAAGATAACGATATCGGCCGGTTTTCCTTCTCTCAGGCTTCCTCTGTCGCTTCCGATAACCTTCGCAGGGTTATAGCTCATCTTCTCCGCCATCTGCATCGGCGTCAGATATCCTTTTAACACCAGCTCTGTATAAGTCAAAGCCGCCGCTGTCTCAATGCCAACAATCCCAAACGGTGCCTTTTCCATAGAACAATTTTTATCTTGTACCGTGTGGGGCGCGTGATCCGTGGCAATCACATCCATAATATTCTCTTTTAATCCCTGTCTCAGTGTCTCCACATCTTCCTTTGTACGAAGAGGTGGATTCATCTTATAATTTGTATCCCGTGGATTCAAATCGTCTGTCGTCAGTATAAAATGATGCGGACACACTTCCGCTGTAACGGAAATTCCTTCCTCTTTCGCCTGTTTTACCATCTTAACGCTGTCTTTCGTGGAACAGTGACAGAGGTGAAGTTTTGCCCCTGTTTCTTTTGCAAGCATAATGTCTCTTGCGATAATCACATCCTCCACATTATTGGTGATTCCCGGGAAACCCATTTTCTCCGTTACCGTATCAGCATTTACCACTCCGCCATCTACCAGATATTGATCTTCACAGTGTGCAAAAACCGGTATTTCACACTCCGCCGCAATCTCCATTGCCTCTTTGTAGAGCTTTGTATTCATAACCGACTTTCCATCCTCACTGATCGCCGGTGTTCCTGCTGCTGCCATCCCGCGGATATCAGACAGACTCTCTCCTTTTTGCCCCTTTGTCACAGCGCCAATCTGCAGTACACGTGTCTTCCCAACATTTTCTGCCTTCCTGTGCACATAGTTCACCACATCGGCATTGTCCACTACCGGCTTTGTATTCGGCATTGCGAGAATCGTTGTATAACCTCCTCGCGCCGCTGCACAGACCCCGCTCTCAACGGTCTCCTTGTGCTCAAATCCGGGATCTCTCAAATGTACATGCAAATCAATAAATCCCGGCATGACATAACAGTCTTTCGCATCGACGACACGTTCCGCCTCGCATTTCAACTCTTTTCCCGTCTTTACGATTATTCCCTCATCAATCAAGATATCTATCACTTCATCTGTCCCCGTAGAAGGGTCTAACACATGTCCGTTTTTTATGAAAAGCTTCATTTTTTTCCTCACTTTCCGTTTTTCCTTTTTGACATATTTTATCACTTTTATTTTATCATGCTATCTACACGATCGCAACCGCCCCTATGGAAATAGTAAGGAAAGTTTTTTTGATTTCTATTATTTACACAAAAAAATATCGCAAAATAACTATCTCTTAGCCATTTCGCGACATCTCTTATTCCTCTGCCTCTTCCAGTAAAGATTCCGCCATGCTTCCGTATCCATAATAATTCGCCGCATAACGAATTCCTTCTATAATCTCTTTTCTCGAAAAATGATGAGCCTCTAAAAATTTATCGTCCTTTTGGTTTAAGTATCCATAAAACAGTAAAGCATCTTCTAGATCCCATCCACTTCCCTGTTCTATCCCATCCAATAACTGATTCTCCGCTTCCTCAATCTTTCCCTCATCAGTCAACTTTTTTAAGAGCTTTCCCTGCTCTTTGGTCTCCTCGCGAACCACATACATTTCTTTGTCAATATCCTCTCCGTAGATGGCTTTAATCAGGACACGAATCACTTCATGTATGATTCTCATGACATAATCTTTTTCAAATACACTCATTGTTTCCTCTCTATATTGGGCAACATCTCTTTAAGACTCCAGATTCATTGCGAGACGCCACCATCTTCTCTTTTGAAATATCCGGTTGCATACGGCATATATTCCATATCCGATCAGGCTTCCGGCCGTATTCATGATGAAATCATCTACATCTGCGGATCGCCCGATAAAATATTGAATAGTCTCAATGCCGACAATCAAAATCGCAACGACTCCTACGGTCCTGTAGCATTTTCTCAGTCGCTTAAATACAATCGGAAGAATAAAGCCCATCGGTACTAACATACCAAGGTTTAGCAGCAATTGTTCGATCATTCTCCTGCTTCCCATCGCATAGGTACTTTTTAACCAGATAAACGGATGAAGGTTTATCAGGTGATAGGATGAAAAACGAATACCTCCCACAAAAAGCGTGGCATAGAGAAGGCTTACCGTCACTCCGACAAAAATAAAAATTGATAAATGACGCAGGAAGGGCCTTTTTCCATATTTTCTTCTGTTCCAAAAGTAAATCGGAGCGTATAAAATCAGTGAAACTACTGTCATAATCGGAACTCCCAAAATCAAAAAACCTACTACCATATTTTTCCCTCTTTCTCTCATCTCATTAGCCTGACAATATTGTCTGTCATAGAAAATGATAGCATACTTTTCTTAAAACTTTTTTAAGGCTTTCCTAAATTTTGCACGTGTTTTTTCATTTTTCATACACTTTTATCGGACCACATTTTTCTCTGATAAACGTCTGAAAATCCTCATACGTCCCCACTGTAAAACCGGACGGGCTGAGTAAAATACTGTTATTTTTCCCTATTTTCAATACGCAGGAATATTTCAGATCATAGATTTCCTGAACCTGCGTATAGTCGACTTCGATAAAAACATTCCCCTCAGAGAGAGTAATTTTATCTCCAAATTGCACAACTGTCTCATATTGTTTTCCTCCGTGAAGACGATTGTTCGCTTCCTTTAACCCCTTTTTCATACTTGGGGACAGGATTGCAAGAGTCAGTAAAATAATGATCAGACAGGTCCCAAAGACAGCCGCCATAATATTATCTTTTTGCCAAATTGTAAAAATCAGCATGACAAACGCAAAAACGGAAAAAAGACCTCCTATTCTCTGCGTTTTTTTACAGAGCACTTTTTTTACGTACTCCGATATCATTTCATCGTTTTGATTATATTTATTTTCATATTGTATCATGATATTTCGCCCCTATTTTCTTTCCTATCTTTCCCACAGCAAAATCTAATATGACGGCAATGACAAACAGCGCCGCAAAAGCTGCTGCAAAGCGAATCAAAAAGACCCAAATATAATGTTTTTCATACCACTCTTCATCAAAAGTATAGAGAACTCCTTCCGTCTCTACCCCATATTGATTGCAGATCTCTGTCAACAACGATTTTGCTGTCTGATTTAATCTGGTTTTTCGTCCAATCGGAAGCGTGATCTCTTTTCCCCTTCTGATCGCACTTGCCTCTCCCGGCGGAATCTGCGCTAAAATATAGGAGCTATCCGAAAGCTCTAAAAGATAATATTGATTATAATCTTCCTGCATATCCAGGGCTGATGTTATGATATCTTTTTTTCGGCGTTTGACTCCCGTTGCCCTTCTATTGATTCTCTGTGTGGAATAAGGATTCACCCAGGGCTTTAAGCTGTAGACCTTTGTCGGTATAATCTCCTTCCCCTCCACCGTGACATAATCATAGTCAAATGTGAGCGCTGCAAATTCCTCTTTTCCCGATAATCTCTGAATGTCCTCCCCCGCCCTAGAACCCGTATAGATGACTCCCGGTTCCATATCTTTGGGATTGACCGCAGGTTCAGACCTCCGCAGCAAATTTTCCGGATAAAAATGGAAAAACAGGAACACTGCTGCAATCAATGCAATGACCGCGCTGATACAGGTAATGATTTTTTCAAGTTTCATTTATGACCTCGCTTCTTCCACTCGTAAAATTCCTTTAACTCTGCTTTTCTGTTCCCGGGAATTTCCGTTTTTTTCACTCCTCTGATGGCTCCCTCCAACGCAAGCAGCCTGTGAATACATGCCGAGGAATCGATCTCCTGTATCTTCAGCCACGTTGCCTCCGCCCCGAGTTGTTCTAGCTCCTGACAGGTAGTAACGCCAACTGCATGCAACTGCTCTTCCAAGACTTTTCCTATATTGGGCAATTTACTTAATTCTCCCATGTTCTGACACCTCTCTTATTGTTTCCATTATAAATCTAATTGCATATAAATAGAAGCGTCCATTGGACTATTATTGTAACTTGAAATCTCATAAAATCCATATTTTTTATACAGCTGCAGTGCACTCTTCAAAAACGGCAAGGTGTCTAACAGCATATGAGAATATCCTATTTCTTTTGCATCCGAAATAATCTGATCTGCTAAAACATTCCCGATATGTTTTCCTCGAAATTCCGGTCTGACATATAAACGCTTCATTTCACAATTTCGGTCATCTATTTTTCTGAGTCCTATACATCCTGCCAATTCATTAGCATAATATGCCAGGTACAGTCTTCCGTCAGGCAGACCGTATTTCTCTTCCAAATGCTGCAGTTCTTCCTCATAATTCTGGAGATCAAGATATTCTGAAAATGTGCGGTCCCCGTTTATTAACATCTCTGTATATTCTGAAAACAAACTTCCTACTTCACTTTTATTTTCATATGCAGGTATTAATTTAATATTTTCATCTTTCTTGCGGCGAATCGGATGGCGGATAACGGTGCGAAGTCTCTCCGGTTTTGTCCTCCTTGGATCCCCCAGATAGATCTCATGATGATAGCGTTCTTTTCCAATATCAAGCACATATCCGGATTCCCGTATGAAATCCTCCAATTTTTCGATTGTTGACGGCTCCTCATCGTAGGGACCTGTGTGCATAACCTGCGCGCAGAGCCCCTCCGTATATGTGACAAGCCTGACATTTGAAAAATCCAGTTCCGGCTTCTTTTTGGCAAGACTCTCTTTTGCCCACGCAAAGACTTCCTCTGTCACGAACTCCGGCTGCCTGATCATGGAAATCCAGCAAAAGCTATTCTTGTCCGTTATATTCTTCCCATCAAACGCTGCATCATCTACCCACCACAGTCCTTCTAACGGCGGCACAACATACTCGAAATATCCCGGTATCTGTCTATCTCCCATTTTGCTCATCTTGATTCCATAAGAGAGTCCATAGAGAATCTCCATTGCATTTTTATACTCTTCACAGGTATTCGGATCTCCTTTTCCCTCCACCTGAATAAATACCATCTCCGGCACCTCTATCAGCATCGGTTTTGCTTTTGGCACATAGAGATCTTTGTATTTTTTCTTATAATCCAGTTTTTCGCCTTTTTCCTGCTTTCCCTCTTTCTCTTTTATTTTTTCACTGCTTTTTTTCTTCTTCGGTTTCGGCGCCGGAAGCTCTTTGCACGTATCCATCACAAATTCCGTAAGCTGCTCTCTGTTCTCTAACTCCTCAATGAGATAATAGGGTTTCGCCCCTTCATAGGGCGGCGCTTCCTCGAACCCTTTTCCTTCTCCCGCTTTTGTGATTTTTATAAAAAGCTGATTATCACAGATCAGTGCAAATATTTTTCCATCACAATATACTCCATATTCGCCAAACATCTTTCGATATGTGATCTCTCCCGCTTCCCGGATTTGCTCTACAACATAATCTACAAACTCTAAATTTGAACTCATATGATCCCTCCTATCCTAATTTCTTTTTACTTCATTGAACAAAATCAAAAAGATGTATTTGCTCTGCCTTCTGCTTTTCTTCAAACTGCGACAAATACTGAAAAATTTCGTTTTCATTGCTCATCATTCCCGTCTCTTTACACCGCTTGCGTAAAAGTCCTGTCAATTCCCCGCTGTTTGGACATGGTATCTGATATTTGTTCCCATAGGCAGCAAGATATTTTTCTTTGATACCTGGAAAAGAACGCTCCAGATTTTTATAAAAATATTCCCTGTTGCCCTCTCTTAATGTCATCCCAATTCCAAAACTCATAATCCCGCGGACCCCGGCATCTACACAGTAGTCTAAAATTCCATTCAGATTTTCTTCTGTATCATTAATAAAAGGCAGAATCGGTGTCATCCACACCACCGTCGGTATTCCATACTCCTGCATGACTTTTAAAACTTCATGCCGTCTCTTTGTCGTACAAACATTGGGTTCAATGATTTGACACAGCTCCTCATCATGTGTTGTCATCGTCATCTGAACTACGCATTTTGTCTTTTTGTGAATCCTGATTAAAAGATCTAAATCTCTTAAAATCCGATCTGATTTTGTCAGAATATTTATGCCGAATCCATACGTATCAATCAGTTCCAGACATTTTCTCATATATCCCAGTTCCTGCTCCAGCGGAATATATGGATCAGTCATTGCCCCTGTCTCTATCATACACTTTTTTCGTTTGTGTTTTAATATTTTTTCCAGTAATTCGACTGCATTTTCTTTGACCTCGATATCTTCAAAATCATGGTTCATCTGATAACATTTACTTCTCGAATCACAGTAAATACACCCATGGGAACAACCCCGGTAGAGATTCATACCATTTTTTGCCGATAAAATTCCCTTTACTCTTGTATAATGCATCGCTTACCTCATTCTCTTCTAGCAACCAGATTGGACGGGTCATACCGCTGTTCCATCTCCTGAAATATCTGGAATAATTCTTCCCGCAATTCTTCCGGTTTTTGCAATTCGGCTTTATTTCCAAAACTCAAGAGCCATCCATAGAGATGATCTCTTCCTGCAAACCCAAAAGAAAATAGAAGCTTTCCATCTTCGCGCTCTTTAAAACTGTCAATTCCAAATTCTTCCACCAGTCTCCATTTCATCTCCGGTTCGAATACAACTTCAGCATAAATCGTAGTTTCAAACATTTTGTCCGCTGAGAGATTCGGTAAGGGTACCGCTCTTTTTTCATAGAGTTCTTTTGTGTTTTTCAAATCAGTCATTCGATTTAACTTAAACAATCTGAAATCTGCCCTTTTCCTGCAATATCCCCAGACATACCAGGAGGACCATTGAAACACCAGTAAATAGGGTTCTATTATTCGCACACTCTCGCCTTTCGGAGAATGATACAAAAAGGATATTAATTCCTGTCTCTCCACTGTATCCTGAATTAGTTCGATCTTGGGGGCTAACAATGATTTATACCAAGAGGATAAGTCAATTAAAATATGATTGTTCGAGGGTAAAATATTGGAATCTTCCAGTGAAAGCTTGTCCATTAACTGCTGATAACGATTCGTACCGCTCACACTGTCTAGACTTCTCAATCCCGCTAAAATTGCCCTCATATCTGAGGAAGTCAAAAGTGTTTTATCGAGCTTATAGTTCTCCATAATTGAGATTCCGCCGTTCTTTCCCTGCTCTGTTACAATCGGAATTCCCGCCTGGGAAAGCGTATCGA
This sequence comes from Lachnospiraceae bacterium, assembly GCA_022790905.1. GTDB lineage: Bacteria > Bacillota > Clostridia > Lachnospirales > Lachnospiraceae > Maccoyibacter. The sequence goes on from JAAVYC010000235.1 coordinate 18,564, forward strand.
CATCCCTGTTGATCGTCCGCACAGATACTTCAAATTTTTCTGCTAAAAAAGCTGCTGTTGTCTTTGGCATCTGCAATAAAATAGAGAGAATTCCGATCAGACGATCTATCTTCATAATAGATTTCCTCCTCACCGACTGCTATCTTAAAATACGTTACGTAAATATGATATCATAAAAATCATGACAACGGTGTGTCTTATTTATTAAAAGAAGCCTTGTATCCGTTAATACAAAAAACTGTTCCACCCTTTACGAAAAAGAATGGAACAGCCATTTTTAATCTATTTTCTCTCTACATATTTTTTAATATTCGATGCATTGACATACTTTTTGGCCCTGTTATTCTCCACGACCACCAGCGTTGGAGCCTGCATAACCCCATATTTTTCCACAAGTTCCGCATTTTCCTCCGCATCGATTTGTACATAAGACTCATCACCCAAAATCCTTTTTGCCGCCACACAATTTGGACAGGTCTTCGTCGTGAACAGATAGCGAATATTACTTGTCGGCTTTACTTTCACCTCATCCCTGGAAATTGTGATAATATTTGCCTTGACCTCGCTTAACTTTGAATTTTTGACCTCGTACAGCTTCCTGTCTTTGTATTCCTGTGTCTTTCCGTCATTCCAGTTCTGTACCGGACGATAGTACCCGGTTATACGGCTGTAGACTTCCGCCTTCTCTCCGCAGTGCGGACAGGTAAAATGTTCTCCCGAAATATATCCATGTTCTTTACAGATAGAATAAGTCGGCGACATCGTATAATATGGCAGTTTATAATTCTCCGCAATCCTGCGTACCAAATTTGCAGCTGCCTTCCAATCCGGAAGTTTTTCTCCCAAAAAAGCATGGAACACCGTTCCCGATGTATAGAGCGTTTGAAGCTCATCCTGAATATCCAGCGCATCGAAAATATCCGATGTGTAATCGACAGGAAGATGAGAACTATTCGTATAATACGGTGTATCTCCCGTATCGCCCGCCGTAATAATATTCGGATAACGCTCTTTGTCATGCTTCGCCAGACGATATGTCGTGGACTCCGCCGGCGTTGCCTCTAGATTGTAGAGATCGCCGTACAATTCCTGATAATCACTGAGACGATTGCGCATGTGATTTAAGACTTCTTTTGCAAACTCTTGTGTCTGCTCATCTCTCAGATCTTCTCTCAACCATCTCGCATTGAGCCCCGCCTCATTCATACCGATCAGACCGATGGTAGAAAAATGGCTCTCAAATGTACCCAGGTAACGCTTTGTATAAGGGTAAAGCCCTTCCTCTAAAAGTTTGGAAATCACTTCCCTTTTGATCTTCAAAGAACGTGCCGCAATATCCATCATGTGATCCAATCTCTCATAAAACTCCTGCGGATCTTTGGACAGATATGCGATTCTCGGTAAATTAATGGTCACAACACCTACAGAGCCGGTACTCTCTCCGGAGCCAAAAAATCCACCGGATTTTTTGCGCAGCTCTCTCAAATCCAAACGCAAACGACAACACATGGAACGCACGTCACTTGGCTCCATATCACTATTGATATAATTAGAAAAGTATGGTGTCCCGTATTTTGCCGTCATCTCGAACAGAAGACGGTTATTCTCGGTATCAGACCAGTCAAAATCACTGGTAATGGAATAAGTCGGAATCGGATACTGGAATCCTCTTCCCTCGGCATCTCCCTCGATCATCGTCTCAATAAATGCTTTATTGACCATATCCATTTCTTTTTTACAGTCTTTGTAAGTGAAATCCATCTCTTTTCCACCCACAATGGCTGGAAGTTCAGCTAAATCATTCGGTACCGTCCAATCCAGCGTAATGTTGGAAAACGGCGCCTGTGTTCCCCAACGACTTGGCGTATTCACACCATAAATAAAAGATTCCATACATTTTTTCACTTCATAATAGGAAAGATGATCTATTTTTACGAACGGCGCCAGATAGGTATCAAATGAGGAAAACGCTTGGGCTCCAGCCCATTCGTTTTGCATAATTCCCAAAAAATTCACCATCTGATTGCAGAGTACAGACAGATGTTTCGCCGGCGATGAAGTAATTTTCCCTGTAATTCCACCGAGTCCCTCCTGAATCAATTGTTTTAAAGACCAGCCGGCACAGTAACCAGTGAGCATGGACAGGTCATGGATATGGAGATCCCCTTTTCGATGAGCACCAGCAATCTCTTCGTCATAAATTTCTGAGAGCCAGTAATTCGCTGTTACCGCTCCTGAATTACTCAAAATCAGTCCTCCCACAGAATATGTCACCGTAGAATTCTCTTTGACACGCCAATCCTCAATCTTCACATAGCTGTCCACAATTTCTTTATAATCCAGAATCGTAGACTTCATATTTCTCATTTTTTCCCGCTGTTTTCGATACAGTATGTACGCCTTAGCCACATCGGTATATCCCGTCTGCTCCAGGACTTTTTCCACACTGTCCTGAACATCTTCGACATGTATAAGCCCCTCTGATATCTTTGACTGGAAATCAGCCGTCACACGCAGACCGAGTAACTCAATAATCTCATTCGTATAATCTTTTTGTGTCGCTTTAAACGCTTTTTCGATAGCTCCACAAATTTTTGACAAACGAAACTCATCCTGTTCCCCATCTCGTTTTACTACCTTGAACATCCTGTTACCTGCCCTCCACTTATATTCTAAAAACTCTTTTCTACAAATCGTGTACGCCCATTCTATCAAATCACCATTTTAAAGTCAATATAAAAAAGCACTAAATATAGTGCCTTTTTTCTCAGTATTTCTACATATAGTAAAATTCTGCCGGAACATAGGCGCGAATAAAAATCCCATCTTCCCGATATTCCTCCTGTAATAATTCCCCTTTTCTTCGGATATCCTGGATAATTCCTGCCTTCTGATAAGAAATCGTCTCCTCGATCAGACGCTTTCCCTCTCTCAAAATTTTTTCCAGCCTATCTTTTAGTTCCTCCAATCCATATCCGGTTTTCGCCGAAATATGAAGTGTCTCATCCGCTCTAAAATCATGCAGCGGCAAAGATTCTTCCAGCAAATCTGTCTTATTAAATACTGTGACAATTTTCTGCCCTTTGATCTCTAATCTCTGCAAGGTATCATAGACAATCTGTATCTGTTTATCCATCTGAGGATTCGACGCATCTACCACATGCAAAATAAGATCCGCATACTTCGCCTCCTCCAAAGTACTCCGAAAAGCGTCGATCAAATGGTGCGGTAATTTCCGGATAAACCCAACGGTATCCGTCAACAACATCTCTTGATCTCCTGAAAGCTCTAACACCCTTGTTGTCGGATCCAGAGTCGCAAAAAGCTGATCTTCCTCCAATACTTCTGCACTAGTCAAAGTATTTAAAAGCGTGGACTTTCCCGCATTCGTGTAGCCAACGATCGCCGCCACTGGTATCCCACTCCGTTTTCTCTGCTGCCTATTGACTTCCCGATGCATCTTGACTTCTTTTAATTCCCGATTCAATTGTGCCACACGGCTGTTAATCAGACGCCTGTCCATCTCGAGTTTCTTCTCCCCCGGTCCTCTTGTGCCGATTCCTCCCCCTAATCTAGAAAGAGATCGCCCAAGACCCGTAAGACGGCTGAGACGATATTTTAGCTGCGCCAATTCCACCTGTATTTTTCCCTCACTCGTGGAAGCCCTTGCCGCAAAAATATCAAGTATGATCAGCGTCCGATCCATCACTTTTGTCTCCAACAGCTCCTCTAAATTTTTAAGCTGTGCCGGACTGAGTTCATCGTCACAGACAATTCCAGTCGCATCGGTATCCGCCAATAGTTCCGCAATCTCTTTTACTTTTCCGGTTCCAACATAAGTCCCTGGATGAATCTTCTCCCGCTTTTGAATGATCATTCCTGCGACAACTGCTCCTGCTGTACGAACCAATTCCTTTAATTCCTCTATCGAGTCCTCGGCATCGTCCCCATCCTGTTCCGATACCCCTACTAAAATCACACGTTCCGCTTCTTTTCCAACTTCATAAAGTGGCATAGTCCTCTCCTATCTGGTCTTTAAAAATGTATACTCTCTGACGGCTTCTTCATCTTCTGGATATTCCTCTAAATATGCCCCCATTTTTTCTTTTGCTGTTGAAAAATCTTTCATATACTCATAGGCGATAATCTCATTTTTTAACAACTCTTGTCGATTGGGATCGTCTTTTATTTTCAATCCAAGCTGAAAGTATTTCAATGCTTCTTCATAATTCTTTTCATTCATCTGCATAAGTCCGAGCTTATTTAAGGCATCGCTGTCTTTTTCATTATCTTTTACATAATTTTCCAAAAGAGCCTGAGACTCCTTTGTTTTGTCCTCCGCCTGATAAACCTCTGCCAAATATAAAAGCGCCGTCTTATCATTTTTATCAATCGCTTTGTCCAAACTGCTCTTAGCCTGTCTGTAATCATCTAACAGATAATAAATATGTCCCTGCATGGCGTAATCTGCCGCTTCTTTCGGCTTAATATTCAGCGCTTTTTCTAAATACTCTCTTGCTTCCTCTTCCTGCCCTTTTTCCAAAAGATTTTCATAGATTCCCTCATAGACTTCATAATTCGTGCTTCCTGTTTCTACAGCTTTTGTATAATCTTTTAGCGCCTGCTCTTCTTTTTCCATATGTAAATAGACACTTCCTCTTAGATAATACGCCTGCGCATTCTTTTCGTCATATTCAATCAGCGCCGTATAAGTCTCGATCGCGCTGTCATAATCTCCCTTCGCAAATTGGGCCGCCGCTTTATAGTAACAGATATCCAACTCTTCTTCCCCTATTTTTCCCAAGGACATATCCAAAGCCTTTTGAAAAGATTGAATTGCTTTGTCATAATCTCCCTTTGCCATGCTGTTAATTCCAACTTTTCGGTATGCCTCCTGATTTTCTTTCTCTTTACTTTTACATCCGGTCATACCAAGCGCAAGAAGTAAACCAAGCACGATGACCATGTGTTTTTGAAATTTCATATAAATCTCCATTTTGTTTCTTACTGTATTTTTGTTATAGATTTCAGTATAGCAACTTTGCAACAAAAGTCAAACGACAAGAAACAGCTCCTCGCGTTCCTCATGTTCGCGGAAGGCGCCAAATTGGAATGCCTGCATTCCAGCCTGGCTTATGTCTTCCGCGCAAATAAGACGGGACACACCCTGGTATCCTATCCATACATTTTATAATTTCCAGATATCTTCGTTATACTGCTCAATCGTCCGATCTGAGGAAAAGAATCCTGCTTTACTAATGTTTATAAGCATCTTCTTCGCCCACGTCTTTCGGTCTTCATACTCTTGAAAGATTCGTTCTTTCGTCTGCATGTAACTCCGCCAGTCTAATAGTGTCATAAACCAATCTTTACAAATCAACTCTTTATAGAGGCGCTCTAACTGTTCGGAGTTTCCAATCGCTTTTAACGTATCACTGATGATAAAGTCAACGGCTTTTTTAATATCCCGATCTTTCTCATAAAATTCTTTAGATACATAATCCGCTTTTTCATAATGCTCGATTACTGTCTCTGAAGACTCTCCAAAGATATAGATATTGTCCTCGCCGACCAATTCGGCGATCTCTACATTGGCTCCGTCCATTGTTCCAATGGCCACAGCTCCGTTCAGCATAAATTTCATGTTACTGGTTCCAGAAGCCTCCTTTGAGGCGAGAGAAATCTGTTCATGGATATCACATGCTGGAATCAGCTTTTCTGCCGCCGTCACATTATAATTTTCCACCATGATCACTTTCAAATAGGGACTTACCTGAGGATCTTCGGCAATCAATTCCTGTAAACATAAAATCAGATGAATAATGTCTTTGGCAATCGTATAGGCCGGCGCCGCTTTCGCCCCAAAAATTACAGTGATCGGTGTCTTTGGAAAATGGCCTGCTTTGATATCGAAATATTTGTGAATGACATACAGAGCATTCATCTGCTGTCTCTTATACTCGTGGAGACGCTTGATCTGGATATCAAAAATAGAATTTTCGTCGATATCGATTCCCTGTGCCTCCTTTAGATATTTTTTTAACCGAAGTTTTCCAGCTCTTTTCGTCTCTAAAAGGCGCTCGAGCACCGAATCATCTTGGACAAACGGTAAAAGACGCTCCAGTTCCCCCGCATCCTTTTTAAATCCGTCTCCAATCAAATCTGTAATCAATTTTGTCAGCTCCGGATTGGCGTGTAAAAGCCATCTTCTAAAGGTAATTCCATTGGTCTTATTATTAAATTTTTCAGGATACAATTGATAAAAATGATGTAATTCATTCTTTTTCAAAATTTCCGTGTGCAGACGCGCCACTCCGTTTACGCTGAATCCATAGTGGATATCAATATGAGCCATGTGTACAAGTCCATCTTTTATAATATAAGTACTTTCCTCTTTGATGTCTCTGCGAACGCGATTGTCAAGCTGACGGATAATCGGCATCAGCTGCGGTACGGCACGCTCTAAATACTCCACCGGCCACTTTTCCAATGCTTCTGCCAAAATCGTATGATTTGTATAAGCGCAGGTCTTTTTTACAATCTCTATGGCATCGTCTATCAAAATTCCCTGTTCCATCAAAAGTCGGATTAATTCTGGAATCACCATCGTAGGATGTGTATCATTGATCTGGATGACGACATAATCCGCCAAATCATAGAGATTACTTCCTCTTTCCCGGGCCTCATCCAGGATCAATCTCGCCCCATTGCTGACCATAAAATACTGTTGGTAGACGCGCAAAATACGTCCTGCATCGTCGCTGTCATCGGGATATAAAAATAATGTCAGATTCTTTTCAATATCCTGTTTATCAAATGCAATTCCGTCTCTCACGAGATTTTCGTCTACGGTCTCAAGATCAAATAAATGCAATTGATTCGTACAATTTCCATATCCGGTCACGTCGATATCATACATCCTAGATTGAACTTTAAAACCGCCAAACATAATCTCATATGTCTTGTCTGTCTTTTTCGGCCAGCTATTTTGTTCCATCCACGGATTTGGAACTTCCTTTTGTATATGATTCTCAAAAACCTGACGAAAGAGTCCATAGTGATAATTTAAACCAATTCCATCTCCGTTTAGCCCAAGCGTCGCAATGGAATCCAAAAAACACGCTGCGAGTCTTCCAAGTCCTCCATTTCCAAGCGATGGCTCCGGCTCTAATTCCTCAATCTCAGATAGATTTTTTCCCGCTTTTTCTAATTCCTCCTTCACCTCTTCATAAATTCCAAGATTGATTAGGTTATTCGACAACAGCTTTCCGATCAAAAATTCCGCTGAAATGTAATAAAGTTTTTTCTTTCCCATATGTTTCTTCACTTTTTCGGATGACATTTCTTTTGTCATTTCTAAAAGCGCTGCATACAGTTCCTCATCAGAACACTGCGCGATTTCTTTCTGATACTTTTTCGACAATACTTCCTGCAATTTCACACTCTTTTCCTCCATTGTTTTCAAAATGCTATACTACCATTCTTACAAAGATTATGCCTCGTTTACCTGGATAAAATTCTTTCTCACGATTCCATTTTATTTTTTCTTGCTAACCTCCATCTGACATTCTCTTTTAACAACGTATAGAGCACAGAAGAGATTGGTATAAATAAAACCATCCCAACAATGCCATATAATTTTCCCCCGATTGTCACTGCCGCTAATACCCAGATAGATGGAAGACCAATGGACCCTCCCACTACATGAGGATAGATCAGGTTTCCCTCCACCTGCTGCAAAATCAGGAATAAGATTAAAAACCCAAGTGCCTGCATCGGATTTACCACTGCAATCAAAAAACATCCGACAATACATCCGATAAAAGCTCCCCAAATTGGAATGAGAGAGGTCACGGCAATCAGTACACTAATCATCATTGCATAAGGGATACGGAAAATAGACATCGCTATAAAAAATAGGACTCCCAAGATGCATGCCTCTAGACATTGTCCGGAAATAAACTTCTGAAATGTTATACTTGTAAGCTTTCCAACCTTCCATATATTTTCTGACACGGACTGCTTCAGATAAGCGTCTAACAGATATCTTGTCTGGCATTTCAGCTTCTCTTTTTGTGCCAAGATATAAATTGCAAAAATGAGTCCAATAAAAAGGTTGACAACACTCCCCAGTGTTCCACTTACCTTTGCCATTGCCAAAGAACCGGAATGACTCACCCAGCGATTTAAAAATTCCATCGTTTCATTGAGTATTTTCTCACTATTCAAATTCACCTGATTGATCGTATCCGCATATTTCGGAAATTGCTCTGCCATCTTCGCCTGGTAGAGATCTAAGTTGTGTATTGCTTCCGGCACCGCCTGCACGATACTGCTCACCGTCTTTGTGAGCTGCGGCACAATCAATGCCACAACTGCACTGATAATTCCAAACACAAAAATTAACGTGAGTAATATGGCAAAAGTCCTGCGCACCTTATCAAATCGTTTCCCAGCTAAGAGCCTGCGCTCAAAAAATCGCATCGGCACATTGAAAAAAAGTGCCAGCACAATCCCCAAAAGAAATGGGGTGAAGATTACGATTAGTCCGACAAACCATTTGCACACATTCCCAAAATTCATCGCTACGGCAAACATAATGGCGGTAAAACTAATCAGTCCAAGTGCCGTTAAAATTTTCTTTGTTTCTTTATTCATTTCTCTACTCCTTGATTGTCTTTTTTTCGCAACTTTTGTCCTGTACCTAGAGACACGCAGCATATTTTCATTATATAGAAAGAGACTTTCGCTGCACTGTTCTACACCAAAAGTCTCACTGTTTCATTACAAACCGGATTTTCTATGTCTCTTCGTTATCTTCCGGTTTTGGTAAAACCATACGAATTTTCTCGACTCTGTTTTTATCCATCAGCTTTACGGTCAATTTTACGCCATCCTCTGTCACAATACTCTCGCCCGGCTCCGGAAAATGGTCCAACAGACCTATCATATAACCGCCGATGGAATCATAATCCTCCGACTCAAATTTCAATCCCAGCTCCTCACATAAATCCTCCAAATTTTTAGAGCCGAGTATCTCATATTCCCGATCGCCCAACCATACAATGGAATCCTCCTCATCGGTGTCATATTCATCTCTGATCTCACCGACAATCTCCTCCAAAAGATCCTCTAAGGTAATCAACCCCGCCGTAGCACCATATTCATCCAGCACAATCGCCACGCTGATCGACGAACTCCTCATATCCATGAATAATTCCGCTGTGTTTTTATGTTCATAGGTATAATACGGCTTCCTCAGGATATCCCTGATATGAAACTTCTCCTTTTTATCATACAGCAGCAAATCTTTCATGTTAATAATTCCAATGACGTTATCGGTTGTCTCTTCATATACCGGAAGTCTCGTAAATTTATCCTCACGAAAAATATCGATCAATTCTTCATACGTACTGTCTACAGAAGCAAACGTCATATCAATCCGCGGTACCATCACCTCTTTTGCCTGCGCATCTCCAAAATCGAACAAGTTATGGATCATCACTTTTTCTTCTGTCTCAATCACTCCTGTCTCATGTGATACGTCCACAATGGTCCGCAGCTCCTCTTCTGTCATAGTATTCCTATTCGCATTCGGATCAATTCTCAGTATTTTTAAAAAGACCAATGCAATATGATTCACCGCAAAAATAACCGGTGTCAGAACGCGCATAAACAAGTATATCGTCCTCGCATATGCAAGCGCGATCTTATCCGCATAAATCGTTGCAATCGTCTTCGGTGAAATCTCTCCAAAAACCAGAACTAAGAGGGTCAAAATTCCGGTAGCAATTCCGGCTCCTTTGTTCCCCAGAACTCTAATCGCCAGGGTTGTCGCAATCGAAGAAGCAGAGATGTTGACAATATTATTTCCGATCAATATAGCACTGAGCATCTTGCCCTGATCGTCTGTCACTTCTAAAACAGTCTGTGCCCTCTTATCTCCTTCCTCACTCAATTTCCTCATTCGTATCTTATTTACAGTTGTAAGTGCCGTCTCTGCAGACGAAAAAAAAGCAGACAGCATCAATAATATCACCAGACTTATCAGCTGTATCGCCTCGCCCGAATCCAAAAAATCACTCTCCTTTATTCTTAGCACGACAGCGCTGTTATATTATGGAATAATATAACTTATATTATGAAAAAAGGCAATTCATTTTCAAAAGTTTTAAAGTAATTTTACAAATCTGATTGTCAAATTCTTCCTCCTCCCCAAAATTCTTTTTCTCTGCGATTTTTTTCTGATAAAAATAGCCCAAATTCTTCTCATAATACTGCTCAAACCTGCAATGAAATGGAAGGACTCCGATCTCCTCCTCCTTTAACCGCCAAATATAACGACACATCTTTTCACTGTCTAAAAGATTCCTGTAGCTATTGCAAAACAGATAAAAGATATTACCAAAAATTCTGTGATGTTCCTGAAAATAGGTTGAGATGACACTTTTTTGCTGCGGAAACGTAACGACAACTGTATCTGCTATCTGAAATAATTTTCGCACCGTATCATCCATGTGATTTCCACAGTCCAAAAAAATATATTCTCTTCGATTTTTAAATCTTGTATTTAAAAGAGAAACAATCTTTTTGTAATTGTGAAATGTATAGACTGTGAGCCCATAATGGATCCGCATTGCATTTGCTAAAATACTCATACTCTGCGCTGTCTTTCCCTCTCTAGATGGGCTCCAAAAAATAATGATCAACCAATGACCTCCTAATCACCGGTGATTGATGGGATATTTGATAAGAATATTTTTATCATACTGTATTTAACAGGAAATGTAAACTCACTTCTCAATTCAAATATCAATTAAATCATATTGAATTGCCAATCTCACCCAAAAGGCAAGACTGGCAATCTAATTTATCTTAAAAACACTCAAAATGCAACATGCATAAACAACGCCACACAGCAGAGAATCACGGCGATCGGAACATAGATATAACGTCCCACACTATACCACAACTTGCCGCGTTTGCGGTTGCTGCCGGTATTGATCGCAGAGAGCAATTCATCCTTTTTCATTACATAAAACCATGACACGGCTCCAAGCGTCGCACCGATCGGAATAATATAAATGGATACGAGATCCATCCACGGGCCCCATTTAGAAATCGTCTCCATGCCAATGCCAAAGCCCAGGCAAAGCACACACAAAATAGCGAGTACTGCTATGCGGCTAAGTTTTGGAAACTTATGGAGCAATGACTCTGCCACTGCTTCAAACATATTTTGCAGGGAACTGACACCGGCAAAGATCATAGCTATATACAAAATGATAGCAAACAGACGGCCCATCGGAATATCTTGTAAAATAGCAGGCAGAGTCACAAACAAAAGACTCGGACCGGCTCCTAC